>DFBD01000026.1:17866-18354 GCA_002367255.1 Rhodobacterales bacterium UBA3089
CGACATCAGATCGCCAGCCGACACCATGATCATCATGCCAATGGTGGCCATGGTGATAAGGACAGGAAATTCGTATTTCAGCAGGTTGTTCTTTTGCAGATACTCCTTCGAGAGGAACAGAATTGACGCCGCCCCCCATAGGATCACAACCTTGGCGAAACGGGCGAACCCGTCGTTAACAAAGCCTTCATTAAATGCCGTGTCAGTGCCCGCAGGAGTCATGCCTACCCACAGCCCAACACCGACAAAAAGCAGCGCCGTTAGCCAGAGGATAAGACCGGACACGGCCTCTTCTTTCTTGGACCAGACGCCGACCATCAGGGCAGCCATGGCGTAAACCGCCAGCAGCAGCTCGGGGAGGATTACGGAAATATCGTTGCTTAACATATCTTCACCCGATCAATGGCTTGGGGCGGCGGTTTCGGCCGCGCCAACAACAGTTTCAAAATTGTGCACCAGCGCCTCGACCGAAGGACCGATTATATCAA
>DFBD01000026.1:18370-18697 GCA_002367255.1 Rhodobacterales bacterium UBA3089
CGTTGGATATACACCCAGCAGAAGCGTAAACAGAACCAATGGCGCAATTACCAGCTTCTCCCGAGCATCCATGTCGGTGATACCCTTTAAGCTTTCCTTAATCAGATCGCCGAAGATAACGCGGCGGTACAGATACAGCGCGTAAGCCGCCGACAGGATCACGCCGGAAGTCGCACCAAATGCTACCCAAGTGTTAACCTTGAAAACCGCAGCCAGTGTCAGAAATTCACCGATAAAGCCCGACGTGCCCGGAAGGCCGACGTTCGCCATAGTGAACAACATGAAGATCAGCGCATAAACGGGCATACGGACGGCCAGACCGCCGTA
>DFBD01000026.1:18721-32685 GCA_002367255.1 Rhodobacterales bacterium UBA3089
GAACAGCGCGCCCGAGATGAAGCCGTGGCTGATCATCTGGAAAATAGCACCGTCAATACCCTGTTGGTTAAACGCGAAGATACCCATCGTCACGAACCCCATATGCGCAACGGATGAATAGGCAATCAGCTTCTTCATATCCGTCTGCGCGAGCGCAATCAGCGAGGTAAGGATGATCGCCGCAACAGACAAGAAGAACACGAAGTTCTGCATGATATCCGAGGCCACCGGGAACATCGGCAAACTAAACCGCAAGAAGCCGTAGCCACCCATCTTGATCAAGATTGCCGCCAGAACCACGGAACCGGCTGTAGGCGCCTGAACGTGTGCATCCGGAAGCCAGGTATGCACCGGCCACATCGGCATTTTTACGGCGAAGGAGGCAAAGAACGCCAGCCACATCAAGGTTTGTGCGCCACCGACAATTTGCAAGCCCAGAACAGAAATGGTGCTGGATGAAAACTCGTGGTCCAGCAATTTCACGATATCCGTCGTGCCTGCGTCATACCACATCGCGATCATTGCGATCAGCATTAGAACTGAACCAAGTAGCGTATAAAGGAAGAACTTGAACGCCGCATAGATTTTGTCTTGGCCACCCCAGATGCCGATAATCAGGAACATCGGTATTAGGCCAGCCTCGAAGAACACGTAGAACAATACCAGATCGAGCGACAGGAACACGCCGATCATAAGCGTTTCCAGCAGCAAGAACGCGATCATGTATTCCTTGACGCGATGCTCGACTTTCCAGCTTGCACCGATGACGATTGGCATAATGAAGGTGGTCAACATCACGAACAGAATACTGATACCGTCAACACCCATTTTATAGGTTAGTCCGCCGAGCCACTCGGCCTCTTCGACCATCTGGAAACCAGTGTCGGAAGGATCAAAGCCTTGCAAGATAAACAACGAGGCAACGAACGTCATAACTGTGGCAAACAGCGCCAGAAGTTTGGCATTTTTCACAGCCATTTCGTCGTCGCCGCGAAGGAAGAACATCAATACAATCGCGCCGAACAACGGCAGGAAGGTGACGATGGAAAGAAGGTTATCCATATTAGTGCGCCCCTCCGAAAATGGCGAACCATGTAATTAAGCCAACAACCCCGAGGATCATCGCAAATGCATAGTGGAACAAATACCCCGACTGGGCCTTGCTGGCCGCGCGTGTCAGGAACGGGATGAAACCCATGGCGATACCGTTAATGGTGCCGTCAATGACCGAGCCATCCACCTTCTTCCAAAGGAAGTGCCCAAGGCGTTTAGCAGGGCGAACGAACAAGAAATCGTAAACCTCGTCGAAGTACCATTTGTTCAACAAGAACTGGTAAAGACTTGGGTTTCGCACGGCCAAAGCTTTCGGGAACGAAGGATTCACAATGTAGAAATAATACGACACTAGGAAGCCCACGACCATCGCTATGAATGGCGAAACTTTAACCCAATTCGCAACATCATGCGCGTCATGCAACACGTGGTTCGTATCGTGGTTTGTGTAAACCGCAACCGAGAACCATTCGGCGACATCGTGACCGAAGAAGTTGTTATAGAAGACCATACCGGCAAACACAGAACCAACAGCCAGAACAGCAAGTGGTATAATCATTACCAGCGGGCTTTCATGCGCATGGTCATGTGTGTGCTTGTCGCCTTTTTCCTGACCATAGAAAGTCAGGAACATCAAACGCCAGCTATAGAAACTTGTCATAGCAGCAGCCATTACCAGCATCCAGAAGGCATAGTTGCCAACGGAAGAGTGCGCCGCAAAGGTGCTCTCGATGATTGCATCTTTAGATAAGAACCCAGCCAGCCCGATATTCGTTAACGGAATACCAACGCCTGTAATGGCCAACGTGCCGATCATCATTGCCCAGAATGTATACGGAATTTTCTTACGCAGCGCACCATAGCTACGCATGTCTTGCTCGTGGTGCATTGCCGTAATCACGGAACCTGCGCCAAGGAACAACATCGCTTTGAAGAACGCGTGTGTGAAAAGGTGGAACATGGCCGCTTGATAAACCCCTACGCCCGCTGCTGCGAACATATAGCCAAGCTGGGACATGGTTGAATAAGCAATCACACGTTTGATGTCGTTTTGCACCAGAGCAATCGTCGCAGCGACGAATGCTGTGCTTGCACCGATAACCGTAACAAACGCCAATGTCCCCGGTGCGTATTCAAATAGCGGCGACATCCGCGCCACAAGGAAGACACCAGCCGTAACCATGGTCGCGGCGTGGATCAAGGCTGACACAGGTGTAGGCCCCTCCATCGCGTCGGGAAGCCATGTGTGCAGAAACAACTGCGCTGACTTACCCATCGCTCCGATGAACAGCAGCAAAGTAATTGCTTCGGCTGCATTCACATCCATATGTAGGAACGTAAAGGAGGCCTCAGCAAGGTGATGCCCCTGCGTAAAAATATCCGAGAAGTTAATGCTGTCTGTCATCATATAGATGGCAAAAATACCCAACGCGAAACCGAAATCACCAACACGGTTAACGATAAACGCCTTCATCGCCGCTGCATTTGCCGAAGGTTTGCGATAATAAAAACCGATCAACAGGTACGAGGCAACACCTACGCCCTCCCAGCCAAAGAACATCTGCAACAGGTTGTCGGATGTTACCAGCATCAGCATCGCGAAAGTGAAGAACGACAGGTAGGCAAAGAAACGCGGCAGGTAGCTTTCGCCCTCTTTCCACTGCGGGTCGTCTTTCATGTAACCGATTGAATAGAGATGCACGAGGCTGGAAACCGTGGTCACAACAACCAACATTACAGCCGTCAGACGGTCCATCCGAATAGCCCAGTCAACCGACAGACTGCCGCTTTCAACCCAACGGAACAGCGCGATTGTCTGTACATGGTCATAATCGCCAAAGAACAGGATCCAAGACAGGAGCGCTGACAAGAACAACAGTCCTGTGGTCAGGTACATCGCATTCTTCTCGCCAATAATGCGCCAGCCGAAACCGGCGATCAGCGCACCCAGTAGCGGGCCAAAGAGAATAATCGCAGGCATAATTTATCCCTTCATCGCATTGACGTCTTCAACATCAATCGCGCCACGGTTACGGAAGAATACAACGAGGATCGCAAGACCAATGGCAGCCTCGGCTGCGGCAACGGTCAGAATAAACAAGGTAAACACCTGCCCGACCATATCACCCAAGTGTGAAGCGAACGCAACGAAGTTGATGTTCACAGCCAGCAACATAAGTTCTACGGACATCAGTATGACAATGATGTTCTTGCGGTTAAGGAAAATTCCAAAGATACCGATAACAAACAGCGCCGCTGCGACGGTTAGGTAATGCTCTAATCCAATCATATCCCTTGCCCCGGTTTGACGTCTTTCATTTCATATGAATCCTTCGGATCACGATAGATTTGTTCAACAATGCTTTGACGTTTCACGTTCGGACGATGCCGCATTGTTAAAACAATCGCGCCTATCATGGCCACGAACAGGATCAAGCCTGCAATCTGAAACAGGAATACATAATCTGTATAAATCAACTGTCCCAATGCGACGGTATTTTCGACTTCTTCGAGTGCAGGTGCAACGGCAGACCGCAACGCCGGTGCGTTTTCGGCGAATACCCAGTTGCCAAATACGATACCCAATTCCATTAGCAAGATCAGCCCGATGGCCAACCCTAACGGTAGGTATCCTGCAACTGAACCACGTAATTCTGTGAAATCCACGTCCAGCATCATGACGACAAACAAGAACAACACTGCCACTGCGCCGACGTAAACGATCAGCATCAACATTGCGATGAACTCTGCCCCCAGCAGAACGAACAGAGCCGCCGCCGAGAAGAACGTTAAAATCAACCACAAAACCGAGTGAACCGGATTGCGTGAAAGCACAACAAATATTGCGGACGCCACAGCGGTGAACGCAAATAGGTAAAATGACAAGGTCGCTATGACCATAATCTGTCCCTTCCTTCTTCCCGCGTCATGCGGAGTTATTTGCCTTAACGATAAGGCGCATCCAGTTCGATATTACGTGCGATCTCGGCTTCCCAACGGGCGCCATTATCAAGCAGTTTTTCCTTGTTATAGAAAAGCTCCTCGCGTGTTTCGGTCGCATACTCAAAATTCGGTCCCTCGACGATGGCATCCACCGGACAAGCTTCCTGACAAAAGCCACAGTAGATACATTTAGTCATGTCGATGTCGTAGCGCGTGGTGCGACGGCTGCCATCCTCGCGCGGTTCTGCATCAATCGTAATCGCCTGCGCGGGGCAGATTGCTTCGCACAACTTACAAGCAATACAACGTTCTTCGCCATTCGGATAACGACGCAACGCGTGTTCGCCACGGAAACGCGGACTAAGTGCGCCCTTTTCGTGCGGGTAGTTAACAGTAAATTTAGGTTTGAAGAAATACTTCATGCCCAAAGCAAAGCCGCTCAGAAAATCCTTCAGTAGGAAGTTCTTAATAACGCGATCTAAAGTTACAGCCATAGTCTTAGCCCCCCACTGCCCAACGGGCATAACCCGGGACACCATATTGCGCGAACGCAGCTACAAGAACGACCCATCCCAACGACAGCGGCAAGAACACTTTCCAGCCAAGGCGCATCAACTGGTCATACCGGAACCGTGGAACCAGTGCTTTTACCATCGAGAACAGGAAGAAGAAGAACAGCATTTTGCCGACAAACCACAAGACACCGTCCGGAAGCCCCGGAATTGGTGACAACCAACCACCGAAGAACAGGATAGTCATCATGGCGGTCATAAAGACCAACGCCATCAGCTCGCCAATCATAAACAGCAGGAACGGGGTAGAGGAGTATTCGACCTGATACCCAGCCACCAGTTCGGATTCCGCCTCGGGCAGATCGAATGGTGGGCGGTTGGTTTCAGCCAAAGCCGATACGAAAAACAGCCAGACCATCGGGAAGTGCGGTAACCAGTACCAGCTTAGAAAGCCATAATTGCCATCCTGCGCGTGTACAATATCCGTTAGGTTCAGCGAGCCAGTTGAAAGCAATACCCCAACGATAATAAGCCCAATCGATACCTCGTAGGAAATCATCTGTGCCGCAGAACGCAACGCCCCGAGGAACGCGTATTTTGAATTCGAGGCCCACCCCCCCATGATCACGCCGTAAACCTCAAAAGAGGACATGGCGAAGATATAGAGGATTCCAACGTTGATATTCGAAACCACCCAACCCTCGTTGAACGGAATGACAGCCCAGACCACAACAGCCATTATGAAGGTGATCATCGGCGCAAGGAAAAAGACGATTTTGTCAGCGCCAGAAGGTACGACAACCTCTTTAGCGATGTATTTAATGAAATCCGCAAAAGATTGCAGCAGGCCGAACGGCCCTACGATATTGGGGCCTTTGCGCATCTGCACGGCTGCCCAGATTTTCCGGTCGCCGTACATCAGGAACGCCAGCGCCACCAAAAGCAACACGACGACCAGCAAGGCCTGCGCCATAATGACCAGAAATGTCCCGAAGTAGAGGCCGAATGTATCGATCATAAATTCCATATCGTTACTCCGCCGCCATTGGTTTTTGGCTTGTCGCCATTTGACTTAACTCAGCCATCACGCTTGATGCGCGGGCAATCGGGTTGGTTTGGTAGAAGTTTGTGACCGCATTGGTAAAGGCACCGGAACCGAGTTGCTTCGGCGCAGCAGCTTTCCATTTGTTAACCGGAACGTCGTCAATCGCAGCCAAATGCGGAAACTCTTTAAACATCGCCGCACGCAGTTCATTAAGCGAGCCATACGGCAATGCCTCCCCCAACTCCGCCGATAACGCCCGAAGGATTGCCCAGTTTTCACGCGCATCACCAGGCGCAAAACCCGCACGTTGCGCCATCTGTGGGCGACCCTCGGTGTTAACGAATATGCCGGATTCTTCGGTATAGGCTGCCGCTGGAAGGATCACATCAGCACGGTGCGCACCGCGATCCCCGTGCGAACCTTGATAAATCACGAACGGACCCGCATCAATGTCCAGTTCGTCGGCACCAAGGTTATAAATGACTTCAGCTTTATCCAAAGCGTTAATCATGCCACCTTCGGTCGCAAAACCGATGTCCATACCACCGACACGCGTCGCGGCCGTGTGCAGAACCATGAATTTGGAATTCGTATTCTCGGTCAGTTTTTTCGCGGCTTCAAGAACCGCCTCGCCGTCCTTACCAGTCAACGCGCCCTGCCCGATGATAACGACGGTGTTCATATCCTTGGCTGGACCGATTTCTTTATCCGCCAACATCTGCAGTGCGGAACGATCATCGCCAACATATGCATATTCATACGTCAAATCAGCTTGCTCACCAACCAAACCAATCTGTGCGCCATTCAGCCACGCCTTGCGGATACGCGCGTTCAAAACAGGTGCTTCGGTACGCGGGTTCGTGCCAATCAACTGGATCATCTGGGCGTTATCAATGTCCTCGATCGTCGCCGTTCCAACGTAACCCGAGCGATCCCCAATCGGCAGATACGCCCCGTCAACGCGACACTCGACATTGCCGTCGATCATGCCTTTCAGGGCATACATTGCCTCGGTCGAGGCTAGATCACCGGCAATTGCGGCAACCTTTTTGCCTTCGCTGGCCGTTTTGATCGCGGCAAAAGCTTCGGCCCAAGTCGCCGGCGTCAATTTGCCGTCAACACGCACATAGGGCTTGTCCAGACGTTGGCGGCGCAATCCGTCCCAGATGAAGCGGGTTTTGTCGGAAATCCATTCCTCGTTCACACCATCGTGGTTGCGTGGAACAATGCGCATAACTTCGCGGCCCTTGGTATCCACACGAATGTTGGAACCAAGCGCGTCCATCACGTCGATGGTTTCGGTCTTTTTCAACTCCCAAGGGCGGGCAGAAAACGCGTAAGGCTTAGATGTCAACGCGCCAACCGGACACAAATCAATGATATTGCCCTGTAAATTGCTGTCGAGCGTCTGATTGAGGTAAGTTGCAATCTCGGCATCCTCACCACGCCCTGTCTGGCCCATCACGCTCAAACCAGCGACCTCGGTTGTGAAGCGCACGCAGCGGGTGCAGGAAATACAGCGCGTCATTGTTGTCGACACAAGCGGCCCTAGGTTCAGATCTTCTACCGAACGCTTCGCTTCGCGGCTCCGGCTGAAATCGACACCATAGGCCATAGCCTGATCTTGCAGGTCACACTCGCCACCCTGATCACATATCGGGCAATCGAGCGGGTGGTTTAGAAGCAAAAACTCCATAACCCCTTCGCGAGCCTTTTTAACCATCGGCGATTTTGTTTTAACAACAGGCGGTTGGCCCTCAGGGCCCGGACGCAAATCACGAACCTGCATGGCACAAGATGCGGCAGGTTTGGGTGGACCACCAACAACTTCGACCAGACACATGCGGCAGTTGCCGGCAATTGTCAGACGTTCGTGATAGCAGAAACGCGGGATTTCGATGCCCACTACTTCCGCTGCCTGAAGGATGGTCATAGAGCCATCGACCTCGACTTCTTGGTCGTCGATGATGATTTTTTTAAGGTCGCTCATACTATTTTGTTCTCTTCTTCATATTTACAACCATTCCAAAGACTTAAGTTGAAAATCACCACATACGTTATATGCATCCGTGGCGGGCCAAACAACCAAGGGAAAGTTTTTGCTTTCTTCATTGCTGTCTTCGCGAAATACCATTGGACTAGGTGCATATCGGCGGCATTCTCCTTGTATTGCAAACCCGCCAGTTTCATCTAACGGTTTCCAATAAAGACATTCGCCACACTCTTTGCCCATACCCATACCAGTTACTCCGCCGCAATCGAGCTTACGCGGCCCGTTTTCTGATATTTTATCCGGTCTTCGATTTCGTTACGGAAATGCCGGACCAACCCTTGAATTGGCCAAGCAGCCGCATCGCCAAGCGCACAGATCGTGTGGCCCTCAACCTGTTTCGTAACCGAAAGCAGCATATCAATTTCTTCCAGCTCTGCCTCGCCTGTAACTAGACGGTCCATAACCCGCATCATCCAGCCTGTGCCTTCACGACACGGCGTACACTGACCGCAGCTTTCGTGTTTATAAAACTTCGCCAACCGCCAGATCGCTTTGATAACATCCGTTGACTGATCCATGACGATAACGGCCGCCGTTCCAAGACCAGACTGTTGTTCGCGCAGCCAGTCAAAATCCATGATGGCTTCTTTGGCAATATCGGCAGGTAAAAGCGGAACCGAGGAACCACCGGGAATAACCGCCTTAAGGTTTTTCCAACCACCACGAACACCGCCGCAATGTTTGTCGAGCAGCTCTTCCAGCGGAATCGACATTGCCTCTTCAACAACACAAGGGTTGTTAACGTGGCCCGAGATACCGAAAAGTTTTGTGCCGTGGTTATTCGGACGCCCCATGGAGGTAAACCAATCCGCGCCGCGACGAAGGATTGTCGGAACAACCGCGATGGATTCCACGTTGTTAACTGTCGTTGGCGCGCCATACAGGCCAGCACCAGCTGGGAACGGAGGTTTCATGCGCGGCATGCCTTTACGGCCCTCAAGGCTTTCTAAAAGCGCAGTTTCTTCGCCGCAGATATAAGCGCCGGCACCGTGGTGCAGATAAAGATCAAAGTCCCAACCGGACCTCGCCGCGTTTTTACCCAGCAGTCCAGCATCGTAACATTCGTCAATCGCCGCTTGCAATGCTTCACGTTCACGAATGAACTCGCCACGTATATATATATAACCGGCATTCGCCCCCATGCCGAAACCGGCGATCAAGCAACCCTCGATCAACGTGTGCGGATCATGGCGCATGATTTCGCGGTCCTTACAGGTGCCCGGCTCGGATTCATCGGCGTTTACCACCAAATACGACGGACGACCGTCGGATTCCTTGGGCATAAAAGACCACTTCAAACCGGTCGGGAAGCCCGCACCCCCACGGCCGCGAAGGCCGGATGCTTTAACCTGCTCGACAACCCAGTCACGACCGTTCTGGATATATCCAGCGGTTCCGTCCCAATGTCCACGCGCACGCGCCCCCGCAAGGCTGCGATCATGCATACCGTAAAGGTTCGTAAATATACGGTCCTTATCGTCGAGCATCCTACTCTCCTTCTTGGCGTTGCCGCCAAACCCTAAACAAAACAATCAACGCCCAAGCGAAAGCTGCCAAAGCGGCGAAGTCCGCCAGAAACGCAAATCGAACCGGCAATCCTATTTTTCCACCAAGAAATGTAATCGACATCCAGCCCAACATAGCCACAAGAATCACGATTGAAGCCAATCGCATTTGTGCTTTCTGTTGTTCCATTTTATCGCTCATTGTTTCTACCGATACGACGTTAGTATACGTCGCCCTTATCTACTTTCTTCGAAAACACTGTATCGCCACCCGCGGCCAGCGTCTTTGCTTGGCCAACCCAGTCATCGCGACTGACACGGCCCTTAAATTTAACCAAATTTTCATCGGCCCATGCAACCTCACTCGCGCTCCAGGATGCGATTTGGTCATAATGCCAAACGCCCTTTGCGTTAAGATCAGCCTCTAATTTTGGACCTACACCTTTGACTTTCTTTAGATCATCCCCGACACCACCGCGTGGCGCGGACAGCAATTCTGGGGCACCATTTTCAGACGGCGTTGGCTCTACCACTGGCTCCGCTTCTGCAACTGGGGCAGGCTCAGACGGCGCAATAACCGATGGGCTATCGTCAACATTCATGCCGCAAAACTTTGCAGCCAACCAATATCCGGCAGCGAGAAATACCAAGAAGGCAATGACGGCGACCCATATTGGTGCGATCAAACCAACGTAATAACTTAGAACCCCGACGATAATCGCCGCTATGATTAGGCCAACGACTTGGCAAGTATAGTTTTTCGCTTCTGTCATAAGAATGCCTCTCCCTTAGGCCTTTTCTGAAAATTCCGTAGTGCCGCCAGCCGCGAGTATTTTTGCCTGACCGACCCAGTCATCACGGCTAACGCGCCCTTTGAATTTCACGAGATTTTCATCCGCCCATGCGACTTCTACATCACTCCATGCCGCGATTTGATCGAAGTGCCAAACACCTTTAGCATTCAGTTCCCCTTCGAGCTTTGGTCCTACACCTTTGATTTTCTTCAAATTATCGCCACCACCTGATCGCGGGCTGTCCAGCATCACAGGTTTTTGCCCTGCGCTTACAGCTTCTGGTTCAGGGGTTTTGGCAGGCTTTGCTTTCGCGGGCTTGGGTTTAACTAATATCGGCACTTCATCGCCCTGAATGCGTTTGACCGTATCGCCAAGTGCAATCGCGCGTGCCACAGACCCATTCGCCGCCTCACCAGTTTTATCCTGCAAGCTGGTCAAACCACCCAGTGGCTCGGCTGCAAAGCGACCGTTCTGCGGCCCCGGTGTGGGAACTTCGCCATTTTCAAACGCCTTCAGGAGGTCACGAAACTTCTCAGCGGTAAGGTCTTCGTAATAATCCTTACCAATCTGTGCCATAGGGGCATTGGTGCAAGCGCCGAGACACTCGACCTCCTCCCAACTGAACTTGCCGTCAGCGCTGATTTCATGCGCGTTTGGTGCAATCACTTCCTTGCAAATACCAATCAGGTCTTCTGACCCACAAAGCATACAGCTGGTAGTGCCGCAAATCTGGATATGTGCAACAGAACCAACGGGTTTGAGCTGAAACATAAAGTAAAACGTCGCCACTTCGAGGACACGGATGTACGCCATGCCCAACATATCTGCGATGCTTTCAATCGCGGGCTTGGACAGCCAACCTTCTTGCTCTTGTGCTCGCCATAACAGCGGGATCACACCGCTGGCCTGGCGGCCTTCGGGAAATTTGGTCAACTGGGCTTCTGCCCAAGCCTGATTGGCGGGCGTAAACGCAAAGCTGTCAGGTTGTTCTGTGTGAAGGCGGCGTAACATTAACGGTCAATCTCCCCGAAAACGATGTCAATTGTACCGATAATGGCGGCAACGTCGGCCAATTGATGGCCCGTTGCGAGATGATCCACGGCCTGCAAATGCAAATAGCCGGGCGCACGGATTTTAGCTTTGTATGGCTTGTTCGATCCGTCGGCGACCAAGTACACTCCGAATTCGCCCTTCGGTGCTTCAACAGCAGCGTAAACTTCGCCAGCCGGAACATGGAAGCCTTCGGTGTAAAGCTTGAAATGGTGGATCAGCGCCTCCATCGAGGTCTTCATATCACTGCGTTTTGGTGGCGTAAGCTTACCACGCGCCAGAACGTCTTCACCCTTGCATTCACCAAGCTTAACGATGCATTGCTGCATGATCTTGATGCTTTCGCGCATCTCTTCAAGGCGCAGCAAGTAGCGATCATAGCAGTCGCCGTTCTTACCAACCGGAATCTTGAAATCAAACTCATTGTAGCATTCATAAGGTTGCGAACGACGCAAATCCCACGCTAACCCGGCCGAACGCGCCATGACGCCGTTAAGACCCCAATCGTATACGTCTTGCTTGGTAACAACGGCGATATCAACGTTACGCTGTTTGAAAATGCGGTTTTCTGTCAGAAGACCTTCAAAATCTTTCAAGAAAGGTTCGAACTGTTCCGTCCATGTCTGAATATCTGCAATCAGTTTTTCCGGCAAATCCTGATGCACACCACCCGGGCGGAAGTAATTCGCGTGCAGACGCGCACCACAGGCCCGTTCGTAAAAAATCATCAGGCTTTCACGCTGGTCAAACCCCCAGAGGTTCGGCGTCAGTGCCCCAATGTCCAGCGCTTGCGAGCCGACGTTCATCAGGTGGTTGGCTATACGGCCGATTTCGGAATACAAAATGCGGATCAGGCTCGCACGACGCGGCACCTCAACGCCTGTCAGCTTCTCAATAGCCAGACACCAAGCGTGTTCCTGATTCATGGGCGCAACATAGTCCAACCGATCAAAATACGGCAGATTTTGCAGGTATGTCCGGCTTTCCATCAGCTTTTCGGTGCCACGATGAAGCAAGCCGATATGCGGGTCAGCGCGTTCAACAATCTCGCCGTCAAGCTCAAGCACCATGCGCAAAACGCCGTGCGCCGCAGGGTGCTGTGGGCCGAAGTTAATCGAGAAATTACGGACTTTTTCGTCCATACTTATAGCGCTGCCGTTTGATCCATCCATGTCTTAGGCGTCCTTCTTCTCGTCACCTGGCAGGATGTATTCAGCACCCTCCCACGGGGACATGAAATCGAATTGGCGATATTCCTGTGTTAGCTTCACAGGTTCATAAATGCAGCGTTTTTCGACTTCGTCATAGCGCATCTCAACATAACCGGTTGTCGGAAAATCTTTACGCAGTGGATGCCCCTCGAAACCGTAGTCAGTCAAAAGGCGACGCAAATCGGGGTGGTTCGCGAACAGGATGCCATACATATCGAAGGCTTCGCGTTCAAACCAGTTGGCGCATGCGTGTATAGAGGTGATCGATTCTACTTGCTCGCCCTCCTCGATCATCACTTTCACGCGGATGCGTTGGTTAATGACCATGGACAGGAAGTGGTAAACAACCTCGAAACGTTTTTCGCGCCCCGGGTAATCAACGGCCGTGATGTCTACAAGTGTTGTGAACTGACAGGACGCGTTCCCTTTCAGGAAATCCACGAAATCGAGCAAGCTCGTATTAGTAACAACAACCGTCAATTCATCGAAATCAATCGAGGAGGATACGATCGCGTCCGATTGCTTGACCTCAAGAACGGCGGCCAGATCATTAAGTGCTTCGCTCATATCAGCCCCCTACCGTGCAATCGTGCCAGTGCGACGGATTTTCCGTTGCAACTGTAAAAGGCCATACATCAACGCCTCGGCTGTCGGTGGGCAGCCCGGCACGTAAACATCAACTGGAACAATGCGATCACAACCGCGCACAACGGAATACGAATAATGGTAATACCCGCCACCATTTGCACAGGACCCCATCGAAAGCACATACCGTGGCTCTGGCATCTGGTCATAGACTTTACGCAACGCTGGCGCCATTTTATTGGTCAGCGTTCCCGCCACGATCATCAAATCTGATTGCCGAGGGGACGCACGCGGCGCCGTCCCGAAACGCTCCAGGTCATAACGTGGCATGGAGGTGTGGATCATCTCCACCGCGCAACATGCCAGACCGAATGTCATCCAGTGCAGCGATCCTGTACGCGCCCAGTTGATCACGTCCTCGGTAGTTGTAAGAAGAAAGCCCTTGTCGGCCAGTTCGTCATTCAACGCTTTGGTAGCAAAATCCTTATCACCACCAGCGGCGTTCGTCGAAGTTAATCCCATTCCAAGGCACCCTTCTTCCACTCATAAGCAAATCCGATAGTTAGGACTGCTAAAAATACGATCATTGACCAGAACCCGAACAGCCCTACATCCTTGAACGCGGTGGCCCAAGGGAAAAGGAAAGCAATTTCAAGGTCGAAAATAATGAACAGGATGGCCACTAGATAGAACCGCACATCGAAACGCATGCGGGAATCATCAAACGGGTTGAACCCGCATTCATAAGCCGATGTTTTTTCCGGATCAGGATTTCGGACCGCTACAATCACCGCCGATATGGAAAGAACAATGGCCAATGCCACGGCAAGTGCGAAGAAAATCAGAATGGGAAGGTATTCTAGTAGAAGGTCTTCCAAATTTGGCACTCCTGAATCTATACAAATCAATACATTTGAGTCGAAAGTGGTTTACCCCTCGCCTTATTCGAGGTCAACAGATGGAAGCCTTTAAAACAACAGAATTTATTTAGTTTTTAACAGGAAAACCCATCGCATATTTCGAATATATCATTTTCATAAATTCCAACCTCCTTATTTGCATACAAATGCATACTGCCGATCATTATCGCAGGTCAATTGTGAATTATTTCATAAACAACACCCGAGATAACAATAACCATACAAATTATGACATTAGATCAAGCCACCGTTACCTCACAAGGTTGTGTGTGGATATTCAACGACCCAATCGG
>DFBD01000100.1:0-630 GCA_002367255.1 Rhodobacterales bacterium UBA3089
TTTGTCGAGGATTTGGTTGACGCTGGTGTCGAGGTTCGTGTGGGCGAAGGTTTGCAGCACATCGCAGGCACTATTCCGGCGACGGCGGATGATTGGGGGAACGAATACCTCGATATGATTATTGCTGTGAAGCTGGTTGATGGCGTTGATGGCGCGATTGCGCATATCGGTACGTATAGCTCCAATCACACGGACGCTATCCTGACGGAAAATGACGCGACAGCGGAACGGTTTTTCCAACGGGTCGACAGTGCGATCCTGATGCGCAACGCCTCTACGCAATTCGCGGACGGTGGTGAATTTGGCATGGGCGCCGAGATTGGCATCGCCACGGGCAAGATGCACGCGCGTGGGCCGGTGGGGGCTGAACAATTAACCAGTTTTAAATATCTGGTGGTTGGTGACGGAACAACGCGTCCTTAAACGACAAAGCCCGCCGAAAGGCGGGCCGTCGTAATTACTAACGCTTTGTTAACCGCGCCAGGTGCGTATTGGACCGCAATCCATATGCACAAAATTCGAGCCGTTGTATTTACCAACGCCGCCCGAATTACAGGCCTTACCTGCGGACGTCATCTGCGAAACACTGCGCGATGCCAAGCGCACATCGGCGGCCATGCCCTTCATGTG
>DFBD01000100.1:704-6108 GCA_002367255.1 Rhodobacterales bacterium UBA3089
AGGCGATGGGATGCGGCGAGGATGTCGATGTTGCGGCGGTCATAATTGATGACCTCGTCACGACGCCAATCCCGCATGAAATGGCTGATTTCTGTCAGGGCGGGGGTAATATATTCACCCTCAATCCAGTAAATTGTATCGATTGTTTCACCAGTACGCTTGTTCTGCATACTAATACGCCGCACATCGCCTGCGCTGCGCAAAAAGCCTGCTGCATTCGCATAAACCGGAGCGGACGAAATGACTGCGACACCTGCAAAAGCGCCTAAAAACCGCCGTCGCGATGTTGTTACATCATTAGATTTCATAGTAGACTGCCTCGTCTCAATTCATTGATCGTATACCGATCATATTTATGTCTGCTTAACTATGTACGCTTATGACACATTAACTATGTATGCTTATGGCACAAAGCGACTCGCAAGCCAAGTGGCAGTTTTGTCCTGCTTTCTATAGCAAGCAAGAATGCGCGCATCTGACGAAACTGTGAACATCATTCGGTTGGTCTCGTTCTGTTCTGCTGTTATGTAACCTTTATCCCACAATGGGCGACATTCTGCCGAGAAAGCCGCTTTTTTCTCGATACCACTACAATGAACGTGTAGGTAGCATCGGACTGAGTTTTTTTTAAGTGTTTTAGGGGCAACAATGTATCAATTTAGCAACGGTTTCTGTCTGCGAAATATATTCTTCGCAATTTCCACCGTAACCCTGTGCGTCACCTCGCCGGTATATGCACAAGAGACAACCACAGAAATGGTTGCCGAGCTTACATCGGAAGAGCGTTTCGGCGTAGCATTGCAAGCAGCATTTGCGCAAGGTCGTAGCGATCTCGCCGATTTCGGTAACTTTTATGCCGCGCGGGATAACCAGCCGATCTGGGCCGATGGCAATCCTAAAACGATGCTTGCGTTGCTAACCGCAATCGAGCAGGCACCCGATCATGGCATGGCTTTGGGGCGGTACAATTTACCCGAACTTGAAACGTTGTGGATGGCGGGGAATACCCCCGAAGATATGGCCGCCTTAGAGGCCGCCGCTGCGCAATCGTATGTGTTGTTTGCCAAGGAGATATCCTCAGGTACTTTGGATCCGCTCTCGATCCACAGCGAGATGAACGCCACGCGGTATGTGCCTGAAACCACAGATGTTCTAGCCGGCGTTGCCGGCGCTGGTAATATGGCTGCACATTATAAAACGCTGCAACCGTCTGGTGCTGATTACGCGCAACTGCTGGATTTGAAAAAAGAACTGGAAACGCTGATTTCGTCGCAAGGCTGGGGGCCGCTTGTGCCGACTGGGCGCACATTGCGCCCGGGTAATACCAGTGATCGTGTCGTTGCTTTGCGCGTGCGCCTTAACCAGCGTGGGTATGTGCTGGAAGACCTGACATCCCGTTCTTACGATGATGCCCTGATCGAGGCGGTAAAGCTGTTCCAGACCGATTTCGGACTTAACGCTGATGGTCTTGTCGGGCCGCAGACACTTTCGTCTATCAACGCGCAACCGGATGGTCGCCTGAAACAGGTTATCGTTAATCTGGAGCGTATCCGCTGGATGAATTACGATCTGGGCTCGCGTCATATCTATGTGAACATCCCGGATTTCACAGCTTCTGTAATGGATTACGGCGTTCCAACACTAAGTTTCCGCGTGGTGGTGGGGACAGGCAGCAATCAGACGGCCGAGTTCTCGGATGTGATGACGCATATGATTGCGAACCCGACGTGGCATGTGCCTTACAGTATTGCCTCGGAAGAGTATTTGCCTAAACTTCGGGCCGATCCGACAGTTTTACAGCGCAGTAACATTCGGATGTTGGTGCGTGGCTCCGGCCAGATTGTGGATTCATCTTCGATCGATTATTCGATGTTTACAGAAGACAATTTCCCGTTCGTATTGCAACAACGCCCAAGTTCTGGAAACGCGTTGGGACGTGTGAAATTCATGTTCCCAAACAAATTCAATATCTATCTGCATGATACACCGTCCAAAAGCTTGTTTTCGCGGGATGCGCGGGCGTTCAGCCACGGTTGTGTACGTGTGCAAAAACCAATGGAGTTTGCTTACACGCTGCTGTCCTTGCAAGAGGACGACCCAGAGGCCGCATTCAAGCGCGCGTTGAATACGGGTAGGGAAACCCAGATTGATTTGGCGTCTCCGGTTCCGGTGCATATCGTTTATCGCACCGTCTGGATTGATGATGCGGGCGAGGTGCAATATCGCCACGATGTCTATAATCGCGACCGCATGGTATTTGATGCTTTGGTAAATGCCGGGGTTACATTACCAGCACTTGACAGCTAAAAGCGGGGAAGGTGGCCGGGTTGGCCGATTAACCCCCTCGGAGGCTCGATTGCAAATTACCATAGCAAAACTGGCGCAAGCGTTGGGGGCGAAAGCCGTAGGCGATGTGGATCAGTTGATCTCCGGCCCGTGCGAACCAGGTGCTGCCGCAGCGGGTTTGATCGCACTGGCCATGGATGAATCCTATAGCGAAGCGTTGCAGCAAAGCGATGCGAGTGCCGCTATTCTTTGGCAAGGCGCGGATTGGAAGGCGTTGGGGTTAAGCGCTGCGATATTCGTACCCCGCCCACGTTACGCCCTTTCGGGGATAACAGCTGTGTTCGGAGTGGAGCCGGAGATCGCTAAAGGTATCCACCCGACTGCTGTTATCGACCCGAGTGCGAACATTGGGGAAAACCCCTCCATTGGCCCGTTTGTCGTTATCGGCAAGGGCGTGAAGATTGGCCCAAATGCGCGAATTCTGTCCCACTCCAGCATCGCGGAAAACGCCATGATCGGGGCGAATGCGTTGATCTTCGAAGGTGTGCGGATACGTGCCCGCGTAAAAATCGGCGATGATTTTATCTGCCAGTCCAATGCCGTGATCGGCGGGGACGGGTTCTCGTTCGTGACGCCCGAGGCCGGCGCGATTGAGGCCGCGCGCAGCATGTCGCAAGAAATCACTGGCGGTACAGATGAATATGCGCGGATCAACTCGCTTGGCACCGTAGTTATCGGGGATCGGGTGGAGGTCGGCGCAAACACCACCATTGATCGCGGTACGATTTCGAACACGGTGATCGGAACGGGAACGAAAATCGATAACCTTGTACAGGTTGGGCATAACGTTAAAGTGGGTAAACATTGTTTGCTGTGCGGCATGGCTGGCATCGCAGGCAGCGCGGTTTTGCACGACCGTGTTATCCTGGGCGGGAACGCAGGGGTCATGGACCATGTGATCGTTGGCGCCAACTCGATCGCGACGGGCAAAGCCGCGATCCTGTCAAACGTGCCGCCTAACCGCGTGATGATGGGAAACCCGGCGGTTCCGATGAAAACCAGCATCGAAAGTTACAAGGCCCTGCGCCGATTGCCGCGATTAGCGCAAAAGCTCGCCGATTTAGAAAAACAGGTTTCAAAACTGGATACGACCGAGTAGAGGGATACTTGAGTCGAAAGAAGGAACGTCCAATGACGCAAAGCGTACAGGATCAGGTCATTGCAATTATAGCTGAGCAAGCGGTTATGGATGTGTCCGAGGTGAAACTGGACGCGACCCTTGAAGGGTTGGGAATCGACTCTCTTGGTCTGGTAGAGGCCGTATTCGCAATCGAGGAAACCTTCGATGTGCAGGTTCCATTCAATGCGAATGACCCGGCGGATTCCCAGTTCGATATTACAAACGTACAATCGATGATCAAGGCCGTTGAAGGTCTTGTTGCTGCGGCGGGCAATTAAACCAGTATGAAGCGCGTTGTTATCACCGGCCAAGGCGCCATCAGTTCACTAGGTACGAGCGCGATCGCCACGATGGAGGGTATGCGCGAAGGCCGCCTTGGCATCTCGGATCTGGTGATACGAGACGTTGATCGGCTATCCGTCAAGATCGGTGGGCAGGTCCATGGGTACGACGGGGCCGATTATTTCAGCCGTCAGGAACTGGTCCTTTACGATAAGTTCACCCAATTTGCGCTGCTATCTGCGAAAGAGGCAATGACGCAAAGCGGCTTGGATATAAGTGAAAACCTGTCACTGCGCTCTGGCGTTATTATGGGTACAGCTGGTGGGGGTTTGCATACGCAGGACGAAAACTACCGGAATGTTTATGAGGCTGGCAAAAACCGCGTGCATCCGTTTGTGGTGCCGCGCCTGATGATGAATGCGGCGGCCAGCCATGTTTCCATGACGTACAACTTGCAAGGCCCTGCTTATACGGTGGCCACGGCTTGCGCGTCATCGAACCACGCGATGGGGCAGGCGTTCCACATGATCCGTTCAGGTGCGACGGACGTGATGTTGACCGGCGGTTCTGAAAGTATGCTGGTGTTCGGTGGTATCAAAGCCTGGGAAGGCTTGCGCGTGATGTCCAAGGATGCATGCCGCCCGTTTTCGGCCAATCGCAACGGCATGGTGCAGGGCGAGGGGGCGGCAGTATTCGTCTTTGAGGAATACGAGCACGCCAAGGCTCGTGGTGCTGAAATTCTGGCCGAGGTGATTGGCTTTGCCATGACCTCGGATGCCGCCGATATTGTGACGCCTAACCAAGTTGGCGCGGCCCGGGCCATCAAAGGCGCGTTGCTGGATGCAGGACTGAACGGTGACGAGGTTGGCTATATCAACGCGCACGGAACCGGCACGACGGTGAATGACAAGACTGAATGCGCAGCGGTGCGCGACGTTTTCGGGACGCATGCGGATAAGCTGATGATGTCCTCTACCAAATCCATGCATGGCCATTTGATTGGTGGTACGGGGGCAGTGGAAATGCTGGCCTGCGTGATGGCGCTGCGTGACGGCGTAATAGCCCCAACAATCGGATACGAACAACCAGACCCCGCTTGCGATCTGGACGTAGTTCCAAATATTGCGCGTGACGCCAAGGTTAACGTCGCCTTAAGCAACGCCTTCGCGTTTGGCGGTTTGAACGCAGTGATAGCACTGCGTTCAATTTAAATTACTGCGTTTGATTTTCCAAAGCATCAAATGCAGCCGTAAATCCGTTTAAGGATGCTGTAATTGGAATGGCTTGTTGTGCATTTCCAATCGAATAAAGCGTTATATTCACGTTGGAACCTGACTTCATCCCAGCGACCAGAAGATCCGTCAACCCAAAACGCGAGAAACAACCCGGGCGCGTACACCAACTGAAGGGGTATTGTGCCGCATCGGTATCATCAATCGCAAAAACGACACCGCGTGTTAGCAATGTACCCAGCGGGGCGACAATGGTTGCACCAGCGACGGCTTCACTGCCGAGAGGTAATTTCACGATGCTGAATTCAGCAACCGGCGTGCCTTCGTCATTCAGCAATAATTGATATAAAAAACAGGCATTATTTGCCGTTGTGCAGCGAACTTCCCAATCGCCATGTGTCTCTCTAGTGATTTCAGGAGGCTG
>DFBD01000100.1:6116-10089 GCA_002367255.1 Rhodobacterales bacterium UBA3089
AAATCCGGCAAGGGCGAAGATAGCGGCTAGTTTTAGGATACGCATACGACCTGTTGTTCCTTTGATTGCTCGAATATATTATTCGAATTATAGGTGTCAGGAACTGGACCGCAAGTCAACCTCGCGCAGAGAAGTCGGCAAATACTTGCGCGTCAGATCGTGTGAACAGCCCTGAAATGCAACTGGTTCCGGTCTGGCTGGATGGGGCGGGCAAGTTCAGGGCGGTTTTCGGGGCTAAATTGTTGTTAGCAACGCCTGACTTGCAATCTCGATCATATCGAAAACTGCTGGAAAGTTGTCCTCGTAATACGGGTCAGGAACCTCGTCGCGGTGCAGTTCCGGCGCGTAGGGCAAGAACAGCTCTACCCTCGCTTTCGAACCGGTGGGCTGCACGTCGCGCAAATCTCGCAAGTTCTGTCGGTCCATCGCGATAATCAAATCAAAGTCGTCAAAATCCGCCACCGTCACCTTACGTGACCGGATCATGGACATGTCATAGCCCCGTCGCCGCGCCTCGGCACTTGCGCGTGGGTCGGATCGTCCACCGTCATGCCATCCAGAGGTTCCCGCACTGTCTATATGTAACCCTCGTCCATCGGCCAAATCCCGAAACACCGCCTCGGCGGTGGGGGAGCGGCAGATATTGCCAAGGCATACGAACAGAACAGAGCGTGCCATGTTACTCGGAAGCCGCAGCAATCGCGGGGAAAATACGCTCATCCAGGACGCGCTGTGTCAGCGGCCCCGGATGGCGGTACAAAACCTTGCCGTTGCCATCTATCACGAAGGTTTCCGGCACACCGTAAGCGCCCCACTCCAGACCTGTGCGCCCAGTGGTATCAGCACCGATCTTGGTGAACGGATCACCAAGTTCTTCAAGGAACCCCAAAGCGTTGTCAGCCGAATCCTTATAGTTGATACCGATCAGGTTCATCCCGTCGTCTGCCATTGCTTCCAACAAAGGATGCTCCGCACGACACGGACCACACCAACTGGCCCAGAAGTTCACGAACTTGATACCGTCGGTATTCAGGTCATCAATCGTCGGGGCAGGGTCCTCGCGCAGGTCGGTGATCTTCAGCAAAGCGGGCGCATCGCGCCCGACCATGGTGCTGGGCAGATTACCGGCATCCTCGCGGGCCAGGCCGAAGTAGAACAAACCGGCTAGCCCCAGAAACATGATGGGCGGGATCGCGACATAAGGGCTGATTTTAACCATTGCGGCGTGCTTCCAGCTCGGTCAATTGGCGTTTCACCTTGCGGGCACGGACAACCGACAGCACCACAATCGCAGCGACCAGAATAACCGTAGCAGCATAAGCCGTCAGAATAGTCTCGCCGTATTTACCAAGATCAGGCATCAGTTTGCCTCCTGCAATTGTAACGCTTTGATGCGACGTGCGCGGATTTCTGTGCGGGTGCGCAGGAATACCAGCGCCATGAACAAAAAGAAAAACCCCGCCATCGTCAGCAACAACGGCTGGTAATAAACGTCCGAGACATGCTCTTCTTTATCCAGCGACAAGGACGCACCTTGATGCAAGCCTTGGTTCCAGAAGTTTACCGCATAGCGCGAAATCACCGCGAACACTGTGCCAACCATCGCCAGAACGGACGTCAGATCGGCCGCCTTGTCAGGCTCGTCGATAGCTTCCCACAGCGCCATGTAGCCCAAATAAAATATGAATAGCACCATGAACGAGGTCAGGCGCGGGTCCCATTCCCAATAGGTTCCCCACATAGGTTCCCCCCAGATCGCGCCTGTAATCAGGGCGATTAGCGTCAGCGTCATACCCACAGGCGCTGTTGCCTTTGCGACGAGCGCGGAAACATGGTGCCGCCGGATTAGCCAGATCAGCGAGGCCACAAACATCACCCCCCAAGCGTTGATCGCCAAGGTGGCCGCAGGTACATGGATGTAGATGATCTTTACGGTCGAACCAAAGTTCTCGGCTTCAGGCGTAAAGAAGAACCCCCAGATCAAACCGACCGCCAGACAGCCAATCGCTAACGCCGTTATCCACGGCAAAACCTTGCCCGTAAGGCGCATGAAGCGAACCGGATTTGCGTACTCCCAAATCGACATAGTTTTTGTCCTTATATAACTTGCTATTTTCCTATGTGGTGCGCAGGCGCGATGCAACGGGCTTTTGGTCACATATCCGCTAACGCATATGCATTCGAAGGGCGGCGGCGGCGGCGATGGGGGTTAGCGCAAGCGTGAGCAGCGTAACGCCCGCCAGCAGTTGGAAGGCAGGGATCACGTCCATTCCTTCAGATGCGGCAGCCACACAACGTGCGCCGAAAATCAGAGTCGGGATATAGAGCGGCAGCACCAGCAGCGATAACAGTAGCCCCCCACGCCGGATACCAACCGTCAACGCCGCACCAATTGCACCCAGAAAACTAAGGGCAGGGGTGCCGACGGCAAGGCTGGTCACCAGCCACCAATATGCACTGTCGGGCAGGTTCAAGGTAATCCCCAGTATCGGCGCAGCAATCACCAGCGGCAGACCTGTCGTTAACCAATGCGCGAAGGCCTTGATGGCGACCAACCCCTCCAAAGGCATCGGTGATAGCGTTAGGATATCCAGCGTCCCATCCTCGAAATCCGCCTGAAACAGCCGGTCAAGCGACAGTAAACACGCCAGCAATGCCGCGATCCACAACGTACCGGGCGCGATCTGCGCCAATAAATGCGGCACAGGGCCAACGCCAAACGGGATCAGCATGACCACGATCAGGAAAAATGCCAACCCAAGGCCAGCCCCTCCGCCGGAGCGCAGCGCCAGCCGCAGCTCGCGGGTTAAAACGGCAAATGTCGCGTTCATTCCCAAGCCCCCGACAAAAACGGATCGCTTGGCGGCATGGTTTTCCGCATGACGTTCGGGTCAAGCGTAATTTCGCGCGGCGCATCCAGCCCCAAATCGATATGCGTGGCAATCAGGGCCATGCCTCCGCCCGCACAATGCGCCTTGATAATCTCGGCAAACCGCGCCGTAGTTTCAACATCCAGCGAGACCGTAGGCTCGTCCAGCAGCCACAACGCGCGCCCCGAAACCACCAACCTCGCCAGCCCCAGCCGTCGCTTTTGCCCGGCCGAACACGCATGCGCCGGACGGTCCCAAATCTCGGCCAACGAGAATTGCTCCACCGCTTCCCTGATCGATCCGCCCTCGAACAACCGCGCCCAGAACGTCAGGTTTTCGCCCACGGTTAGCTGGGGTTTGATCGCATCCAGATGCCCCGCATAAGCGATTTGTTCCTGCACACCGTCGTGGTCATCAGCCAGCGAAATTCCGTTCAGAACTACATCCCCTTCAAAGGGCAGCATCCCCGCCAAAGCCCGCAATAAGGTCGATTTACCGGAGCCATTCGGCCCGCGCAGCATAACGGCCTCGCCCGGTTCAACGGTAAAGCTTTGATCCGAGAAAATCAGACGCCCCGTGCGGTAACAGGCCAGATTGGAAACATTCAAAGTCATGCATTTTCTCTAGCCTATTACCGTGAGAGGTGGAAGGGGTAAGCGAATTGTTCCCCGTTAAACCGGTTTAACGGTTTAAGGCACCATCGTATTACATTTCCGCCGGTATATTGACCTCCGTCAACATAAACTGTATACAATTGCACACAAAGACGCTGTACCCTATTGCAGCCAACCCCTATTCAGGGCATAGCACCCCGAACACATTCCAAACGGAGGCCCCCACATGACCATTCAAGTCGGCACCGACACCGCCAAAACCCGCCGCGAACTGAAAGTCGGTTCGCAAACGGTATCGTATTACTCCATCCCTGCCGCGCAAGCCGCTGGCCTTGGCGATTTCTCACGCCTGCCTGCCGCGCTGAAAGTGGTTCTGGAAAACATGTTGCGGTTCGAAGATGGCAAGACCGTCTCCGTTGACGACATCAAGGCCTTCGCTGAATGGGGTGCCAATGGCGGCAAAAACCCGCGCGAAATCGCTTACCGTCC
>DFBD01000241.1 GCA_002367255.1 Rhodobacterales bacterium UBA3089
TAACGCCTCGGCGGTTACATTGCGATAATCAATGTCGAGCCCGGATTGTTCAGCGTGGAGCTGCGCTACGGGAATGTTTCCTGCCGCTGCATCGGCCCCGACAACGGTTGCACCAAGGCGCGCCATTGGTTCGGACAGCAATCCGCCGCCACAGCCTATATCCAACAGACGCAAGCCATCGAATGGCCTTAGCGAATTTGGATCACGCCCGAATTCCGCACAGATTTGCTGAACGATATATTCCAGACGGATCGGGTTCATTTCATGCAGGGGTTTGAATTTACCCTTCGGGTCCCACCATTCAGCGGCCATCGCTTCGAATTTGGCGACCTCGGCTGGGTCAACAGTAACGGTTGTTTGCGTTGCACTCATCTTTTCTACCTGCCATGTTGGGGCGAATGATTAACTAATAGAGCATATATGCTGGAACATGCGAGCCATAAAGACGAGCAACCTCGTCGCAGCCTCTATCCTGCCCGTGATGCGTTCCATACGCAAATGCTGGAAGTGTCCGGCGGGCACTCGATATACGTGGAACAATCGGGGAGGGAAGATGGCGAACCAGTAGTCGTTTTACACGGTGGTCCGGGGGGTGGGTGCAGCCCAGCGATGCGGCGGTTTTTCGACCCCGATCGCTATCGTGTGATTTTGTTTGATCAGCGCGGGTGTGGGCGCTCAACGCCTTATGCTAGCGTGGAAAACAATACGACTTGGGACTTGGTCGAGGATATCGAAGCTATTCGCGAGACTTTGGGCATTCCTAAATGGACCGTTTTTGGCGGGTCTTGGGGCGCGACGCTGTCTTTGTTGTATGCTCAAGCACATCCGATACGGGTTAACGCATTAGTTTTACGTGGCATATTTACCATGACCCAAGCCGAGCTGGATTGGTTTTATGGCGGTGGAGCCGGGCAGTTCTGGCCGGAAGCGTGGGCGTTGTTTTCGAACATGGTTCCAGCAGAGGAACGCCACGACATGATTGCCGCATATCGCGAACGACTGTTCGGGAAGATTGATTCTGATGTTATCCGGTTCTCGCGGGCATGGGCGGCGTGGGAGAGCACGTTGGCAACGCTCGACTCAAAGGGGCATACCGGTCGGGTTCCTGCCCATTACGCGAAGGCGTTTTCCTTGATTGAAAACCATTACTTCACCCATAAAGGGTTCTTGCGCGAGGATCGTCAGATTTTTGCAGATATGGATAAGATCAGGAACATTCCCGGATATATCGTACAAGGCCGCTATGATATGATTTGCCCGCCACATACCGCACATGCGCTGCATAAGCTGTGGCCAAAATCAAAATTGCAGTTAGTTAGAGCTGGTCATGCAATGTCCGAACCCGCTATCGCCGCCGAGCTGGTTGGTATTATGAACGAGATGGGTTGATGCCAAAATATTGCGGATATTCTTGGTGGTACTGGTAATAGCCGGTATTGCTTACCTTGGGGTTTTTCATCGGGCGACTGGTTCCATCCGAGTTTTGCCCTTCCGGACCGTCTGTGCTGGGTTAGAACGAGGCTGCCAGCCGTGATCCCTGATTAATAGCCCGCTTCGCATCAAGTTCCGCTGCCACATCCGCGCCACCAATCACATGTGCCGCAATTCCCTTGGCTTCCAGCGCATCGGCGAGGCTGCGTTCGGGTAACTGCCCCGCGCAAAGAACGACAGTGTCTACTTCGATCAATCGAGGGTTCTCGTGACCCTCGCCTGTGGAAACATGTAAGCCTTCAGCGGTAATTTCTTCGTAGTTCACGCCGCCAACCATCTCGACACCTTTCATCGCAAGCGCTGCACGGTGAATCCAGCCGGTAGTTTTGCCCAAGCCCTTTCCCAGCTTTTGCGCTTTACGTTGCAATAGAGTTACCTGTCGGGCCGCAGCTTCGGGTTTAGGGCCGGATGCGGCTAGCCCGCCGCGTGTTGTCGCGGGATCGCCTACGCCCCATTCGGTTTTCCACTCTTCCAAATTTATCGATGGACTTTCACCTTCTTGTGTAAGGAATTCCGCCACATCAAACCCGATTCCGCCTGCTCCGATAATCGCAACACTTTTGCCGACTGGTGCCTTGTCGCGCAGAACGTCAATGTAGTTAACCACATTTGGCCCATCTTGCCCTTTGATTTCAGGATCACGCGGGGTGACGCCTGTAGCAATTACAACCTCGTCAAAACCGGTAAGGTCATCGACGTGAACGCGTTTCCCAAGGAACACGTCTATTTCGTAAACTTCCAACATTCGGGCATAGTATTCGACCAGTCCGAAGAACTCTTCTTTGCCCGGAACCTGCTTGGCTAAGTTCAATTGCCCACCAATCTTGTCGGCCATATCGAACAATGAAACCTTATGCCCGCGTTGTGCTGCAACCAGCGCAGTTGCCAGACCTGCTGGACCAGCCCCGACTATCGCAACGGTCTTGCTGGTTTCTGCTGGCCCATAATCCAGTTCAGTTTCGTAACAAGCCCGTGGATTAACCAGACAGGTCGAGGTTTTCATTGAAAATGTGTGATCCAGACACGCCTGATTACAGGCAATACAAGGCGCGATTTCATCCGCTTTGCCAGCCGCTGCTTTGGCTACAAACTGGCTGTCCGCCAGAAAAGGCCGCGCCATTGAAACCATATTCGCACATCCGTCGGCCAGCACGCTTTCAGCGACTTCGGGGGTGTTGATGCGATTGGAGGTGATGATCGGGATCGAAACCTCACCCATTAACTTTTTGGTAACCCACGTAAACGCCGCACGAGGAACCGATGTCGCGATGGTCGGAATCCGTGCCTCGTGCCAGCCGATACCTGTGTTCAGGATTGTTGCGCCAGCCGCCTCGATAGCTTTAGCGAGGGTTACGACTTCGTCCCATGTTTGGCCGTTCGGGATCAGGTCTATCAGGGAAATGCGATAGATGATGATGAAATCCGTCCCAACGGCCTCGCGACAACGGCGGACAATTTCGACAGGCAGGCGCATACGGTTTTCGAAGGAACCGCCCCATTCATCGGTGCGTTTATTGGTGTGAGTTACAAGGAATTCGTTAAGGAAATATCCTTCCGATCCCATAATTTCGACCCCGTCGTATCCTGCTTTTTTCGCGCGCTCGGCAGCGACAACAAAATCCGCGATTTGCTTTTCGATGCCTTCGGCGTCCAGCTCGCTTGGTGGAAATGGCGAAATCGGGGACTTAATCGCAGAAGGGGCAACTGCTTTGGGTGTGTAGGCATATCGCCCAGCATGCAGAATTTGCATCGCGATTTTACTACCCTCGGCATGTACGCGATCGGTTACGATTTTGTGGTTGGCGATGTCGGTATCAGTAAACAACCCCGAGGCACCGGGCAAAACGCCACCTTCGACATTCGGCGCCATACCGCCGGTGACCATTAGCGCAACACCGCCTGCAGCCCGTTCGCCAAAGTATTCCGCGATGCGGTTCCAGTCACCGACCTCTTCGAGGTTGGTATGCATAGACCCCATCAACACGCGGTTTTTCAGCGTGGTGAAACCAAGGTCCAAAGGGGCGAACATATTTGGGTAGTTGGTCATAATAGCCTCCGGTAGTTTCGGGCAGTTTGGGGTAATTATCTGATGATGTCACTAACGACCCGACGGCAGGTTAAAGTGCGCCTAGCCCTCCGTCGACTGCGATGTTCTGGCCGGTGGTGAAACTGTTCGCTGGATCAGCAGCCCAGAGGATCGCCTGAACGACTTCGTTAACAGTTGCCAACCGTCGCATGGGAACACCACGAGTCATGTGCGCTTCGACCTCGGGGTCGTTAACGGCATCACCAGCCATAGCGGTGGCGGCAAAGCTGGGGCAAATTGCGTTTACACGAATTCCTTTACGGGCGTATTCCAACGCGGCGGCGCGTGTAAGGCCTACGACTCCGTGTTTTGAAGCGCCATAGATTGACAGCCAAGGTGCACCACCCAATCCGGCGACGGAGGCGATGTTAACGATTGCGCAACCCTGATTAGTTTCTGCGAATTGTGTTTCCATGGCGGGAAGCTGTGCCTGCATTGCCCAAAATACTCCTAAAAGGTTAACGTCCACGATCCTGCGGCATTCCTCTTCGGTTAGATGAGGAATTTTGGCGGGCGCATGCACGATGCCCGCGTTGTTGATTGCAATGTCGAGCGAGCCGAATGTGTTAATTGCGAGTTTAACCAGTTCTTTACTGTAAGCAGGGTCACTTACGTCACCCACCAAGGTAACAACATCGCCAGACAGCCCTTCACCAAGGCCATCCGCTGAAATATCACCGAGAACCAGTTTCGCCCCCGCATCCGAAAACATTTTTGCCGATGCAGCGCCAAAGCCAGCGGAGGCACCAGTAATCAGAACCGTTTTGCCTACAAAGCTCATGATGTCGCGTTTGCGAACAGATTTTGAGGGGGTTCGATGCTCATACCACCGTCAAGCGGGATGATTGCGCCGGAAGTGTATGCACCACCGCGCCCGCACAAAAACAACGTCGCGCCTGCGATGTCCTCGGGGGTTCCGACACGCCCGATAGGAACGTTTGCACTAACCTTTGTCTGACCGGCCTCGCTTCCAATCGCAAAGGATGTCATCTTGGTAGGAAAGGGTCCTGGGGCGAAAGCGTTAACGGTTATGTTCTTCGAGGCCAGCTCGGCCGCGAGAATCTTGGTTAAGTGGTGTACGGCACTCTTGGAGACAGCATAGGAATATGCCCCTTCCGCCAGTGGAACAGTTCCCATAACGGACCCGATATTAATAATTCGCGAAGGATCCCCATCGGTAGCTCCGGCCCTTAACAACCCGGTAAGGTTTCGCGTCAGTGTAAACATGCCGGCAACGTTAATGTTCATTACCTTTTCCCAAGCTTTATACGAGAAGGAATTGTATGGCTCCCCCCATGTAACCCCTGCGTTGTTGACCAGAATGTCCAACGAGTCGGTACGGGATTTGATGTTTTCGGTTAGCTCATCAATCGCAGCTTCGGAGCCAACATCACCTGCAAACCCTTCAGCCGAACCTTCTGCGTCCAGCGTGTTTAATTCAGCGGCGACAGCTTCGCATGCTTCGCCCTTTCGACTGGCGATCAAGACGTGAGCACCACCGTGGACCAACGCTTCGGCGATCATGCGACCGATACCGGTTGCGCCGCCGGTTACCAATGCAGTTTTGCCGGAAACACCGAAAATACTGTTAAGATATGCCATTTCTTTCTCCCAAATTGTTAAATCGAAGACTGCCCAATTACCAAAAGCAATGCAATCGTGAACGTAGCATTCCGGTTATTTAGAAAATATCTTAGGTAAACTTGCTATCTTGATATACACTCAAGGCCGGGTAATAAGTGGCTGGAAACTGACATTTAGAGGTTTGAATATGTTATATTTTTACATCAGCGCAATATGCGGTATCGGCGGCGGGATATTCTCGTCACAATTTTTCAAAGAGCATTCGCTCGGCCTGCTTGGTGATTTTTTCACCGGATTTCTCGGTGGTGTCACCGCGCACACAATTATTGTACTGACGGTGGGCGGCTCGGCCTTTTCCCTCGCGATTGTCGGAGGATTCATCGGTGGGGTAATCGTCCGTGTTGCGTTTTCGATAATTCGTCAACGCATGTCATCGGATTCCTAATCCAGCCCAAGCACATCCAGCATGGTGTATTCGCCTGGTTTTTGAGACTGACCCCATAAGGCTGCTTTGATCGCTCCGCGTGCGAACAGCATTCGATCGCTGGCGATATGACGCAGAATGATACGCTCGCCTTCGCCTGCGAAAATTACATCGTGCTCGCCAACAACATCGCCGCCGCGTAGCGAGACGAACCCGATGTCGCCGCGTTTACGTGCGCCGGTTTCGCCGTCTCGACCCCGATCTGAAACATCTGCCAGATTAACACCACGCCCTTCGGCAGCAGCTTCGCCAAGCATCAAGGCCGTCCCGGATGGGGCATCGACCTTGTGGCGATGGTGCATTTCGGCAATCTCGATATCAAAATCCATATCGAGGGCCGCGGCGACTTTGCGTGTTAGAACGGTTAATAAATTCACACCAAGGCTCATATTTCCCGCTCGCACTACAATTGCATGCCGCGCGGCTGCCGCAATCTTGGCGAGGTGGGATTCTTCTAGGCCAGTCGTACCGATCACATGCGTGATCCGCGCCTGCGCTGCCAATTCGGAATGCAGAACGGTTGCTTCCGGAGAGGTGAAATCAACTACGGCGTGGGAATGTGCAAGAACTTCCAAGGGGTCATCTGAAACGATTATGCCATTGGCAGCACTACCAAGGCATTCGCCAAGGTCGCGGCCGATCCAGTCGTGGCCGACGCGTTCCGTTACGCCAACCAGATGAGAGTTATCGTTTTCCTCGATGGCTTGAACCAGCATCTGACCCATCCGGCCGGACGCACCCATTACTGCAATACCTGTAGTTTCGCTCATTTCGGCCCTCGTTAGCTATTTGTTGACAGGTTTAGCGTTCAATTCACCCGAAGCAAAGGGGGGATGGCTTGACTTGGGCGTAATCTGGGGGGAATAGGGGCCATGGCAAAGAAAAGATTCAACGCGGGCACAGGCCCATCTCAACGACAGCTCCGCGTAGGCGAGCTGATCAGGCGCAAACTTTCCGACATTATGTTGCGGGGGGAATTGCATGATGACGAGCTGGCACATGTGTCTGTAACGATTGGCGAGGTGCGCGTATCCCCGGATTTGCGTAACGCCATCGTTTTTGCACTGCCGCTGGGCGGGATAAACACGGAAGCAGTGGTTGAGGCGTTGAACCGCAACCAAGGCGAGCTTCGTCATTTGGTTACCAAAGGGTTAAAGCTAAAACACGCGCCCGAGCTGAAGTTCTTGGCGGATCGCAGTTTTGACCAGATTGAAGCGACGAATAAGTTGTTAGACTCCCCTGAAGTACGCCGTGATCTTGGCCACGATGAAGACGAATAGGCCGATATGATTAAGGGGCTGTTGCAAAAGTTCCGAAAACCGCAAGGCCGCACGCAGGCGCAGCGAATGCTGACCTTGCGAAGCGCGCCGGTTTACTATCTGCCGATCACTAAATGCGGCAGTACATACCTAAAGAACGTGTTCTATTATCTGGACCATGCGGACGAGCATGTTTCAGGCATCGACATACATTCGAACGCGGACGATCTGGTTCGCGCGAAGACAGGCGACGAAGAAGCCATCCGCCAAAGCCCCTATGCGTTCGCAGTTTTGCGTGATCCGGTGGAACGGTTCCTGTCTTTATACTTTGACAAGATTTATGGCGACGGGCCGAATAATTTTGCGGATATTCGTGTGTATCTGGCAGAAGAGATCGGGCTGAATCTGACACGCGATCTTAGCGTTGATGCGCATCGCGAAAACTGTAACCGGTTTATCGATTGGTTAGGGTTGAACTTGTCTTTCAAAACAGATGTGCCAATCAACCACCATTGGCGTCGTCAGTCCAGCCGCTTGCAAAGAGTGGATAAATTGGACATCAAGCACCTGACGTTGGATGGCCTAAGTTGGCAGTTGCCATTGTTGTTGGGCAACGTTGTTCCGAATATAGGGCAGGCCATGAAGGTTGTTAAGTCGGACAATCGAACAGACAAGCCTTTTACGCAGGCGGAGATTTTGGACGCGGCGTTGATAGGCAAAATCGAAACCGTGTACTCCAACGACAAGAGGCTTTATGATCAGGCATCACAGAAATGGCAGCCTTGGCGGGAATATCATCCCGAAGTCACAAAAGACGAAACAATCCGGTGTTTTACTGCGTCGGAGCATCCGATTAACTGCGTTGCGATTTCCAAAATCGGACGGACGTATTTAAGAAACCTGCTGTACCTTTTAGAGCATGAAAAAGAATACCATGAACCCTTAAAAATTCACACTAAGGGCGTGTCCTCGGTCAGCGAATTGACAAAGGATGAATTGGCCAAAGAGGTTAGCTTCTTTGTTGTCAGGGACCCGGTGGAAAGGTTTTTTTCGCTGTATTTTGACAAAATATACGGAACTGGGGAACGCTCCTTTCCGTGGATTGCGAAACGGCTTGTTAAGCATCGGGGGTTTGTTCATGAAGAAAACCTTACGGTCGATCAACATCGGGCAAACTGCTTGGCTTTGCTGGGGTACATCAACCGCAAATTTGAAACAGAGGCTTTACCGGATATTAATTCGCATTGGTCTCCGCAGGTCGAGATGGCCAAGAAAGCTATTCGGTTCGGTTTGCAGCCGTTGTTGTTAGAGAGTTTGGATGAGCAGTTACTGCATATTTCTGATGGGCGTATCGATGGGTTAGAAAAGGCAATGCAAGCGCTACCGCATCGTAACCGTTCATCCAAGCCGTACTCGGTTGAAGAAATTCTGACACCGGAAATCGCGCAACGGATTTCAGGACTTTATGCGGCCGATCAAGCGTTGTATGAGCGGGTCAAGACGGCTTGGGATATAACCGGTCGACCACCTAAACTGTAGGAATATCATGGCAAGACGTAAAAAAGGGCGCGCGCTTAGCGGATGGCTGGTTGTAGATAAACCGCTCGGCATTACGTCGAGTGCGGTTGTGAATAAGGCTAAATGGGCGTTTGACGCGCAAAAGGCCGGGCATGCGGGCACGTTGGACCCGGAGGCGACGGGTGTTTTGGCGATTGCGTTTGGCGAGGCGACGAAAACGGTGCCGTATGTGACGGACTCCATGAAGGCGTATCGGTTTACTGTGCGTCTGGGGCAAGCGACGAATACCGATGATGGCGAAGGCGAGGTGGTATCCGAAAGCGATAAGCGCCCATCGGCTGATGAAATTCGTGCCGCTCTACCTGCGTTCAGCGGTAATATCATGCAAGTCCCGCCGCAGTATTCTGCCGTGAAGGTGGACGGCGAACGCGCCTATAAACGGGCGCGTGACGGTGAGGAAATGGAGCTTTCTGCTCGTCCGCTGTTGGTGGAATCGCTTGAGTTGATCGAGATGCCAGATGCGGATCACGCCATTCTCGAAATGGTTTGCGGTAAGGGCGGTTACGTCCGTTCAATCGCCCGCGATCTGGGGCAGGCACTGGGCTGTTTTGGCCATGTTGTGCAGTTGCGGCGCGTTTGGGCTGGCCCGTTCGAGGTGTCGGATGGAATTTCATTTGAAACGCTGGATGAAATGGCGAAGGACCGCAAGCTGGACGATTTCCTTTTACCGCTAGAGGCCGGGCTGCATGATTTGAACGAACTGAGCTGCACACCTGAAGGTGCCGCCAAGCTGCGCAATGGTAACCCGGGGATGGTTATCGCCTCGGATGTGGAATACGGCGAAGAATGTTGGGCCTCGTTGGATGGTAAGCCAATAGCTATTGGGGTTTACAAAGGCGGTGAATTACACCCAAATCGGGTTTTTGTTCCGGAGGAATAAATGGTGGACCGCATAAACCATCTGGGCCAACCAATCGGGGAAGACGTTGTTTGGACACACGCCAAGACACCGCCGCGTAGCAATATGGACGGTCAGTATTGTCGACTGGAACCTATCGATATCAACCGCCATGCGCCTGACCTGTTTGAAGCGTTTTCAGCGGATGAAACGGGCGGTATCTGGACCTATCTGTTCACGGAGCCCTTCAAGACCGAATCCGATCTGCGCAAATGGATGGAGGCCGCCTGCCTAGGCGACGACCCGTTGTTTCATGCGCTTATAGATAAGCGCACCGAAAAGGCCGTTGGTTTTGCCACGTTTATGCGGATTGACCCGGCGATGGGCGTTATCGAGGTCGGCAACATTAACTTTTCGCCCCTACTGCAACGCACTCCCGCTGCGACCGAGGCCATGTTCTTAATGATGCAACGGGCCTTTGCGCTTGGCTATCGCCGTTACGAATGGAAATGCGATAACTTGAATGCCCCCTCGCATAAGGCGGCAAAGCGGTTGGGATTCAAATATGAAGGTCTGTTCCGGCAGGCGATTGTGTATAAAGGCCGCAATCGCGACACGGCATGGTTCTCGATCATCGATTCCGAGTGGCCAGCACTGGAAACCGCGTTTAAGGCTTGGTTGAACCCGTCGAATTTCGATGCCGACGGTCGGCAAATCAAACGGCTGGAAGACTTTCGATGATCACACGCTCGCACTTGAAGGGTGACGCGCCGTCTGTCGCAAATTACTCGGACTGCGAGGAATACCGCTATGATTTGACTCGTGTTTGGGATGAAGGCGGGAAAAAGGTGATGTTCTTGATGTTGAACCCCTCAACCGCGACCGAAGTTCAAAATGACCCGACGGTGGAGCGGTGCGAGCGACGCGCCCGAACATTGGGTTATGGCGCATTCCGTGTGTGCAACATTTTTGCCTACCGCGCGACAGACCCGAAGGTAATGCGCTCGGTTGCTGATCCGGTCGGGCCGCTAAACGATGAAACCATCCGCGCAGGCGTGGAGTGGGCCGATGATCTGGTCGCCGCATGGGGTGCGCACGGGGCACATAGGAACAGGGGCGCAGACGTTGAGACTCTGCTGCGCAATCTGCCTGTTTCCCCCAAGCATCTTGGGCTTACCAAGGCGGGGCACCCTAAACATCCCCTTTACATCGGGTATAAGGTTTTACCGGAAGCATGGTGGTAGATTCACCCTTCCATTTCCCCCAAAAACAGCTATAACGCGCGTGCTGTCTAGGGAATCCTCTAGGCGGCCCTTTCTGTTTTGACTTTGCTGGACGACATCTTGGCATCTGCCGAAGCATTTAGGTTTATGAAACCCTTAAATATAAGGAATATATGATGTCGATTACGCCTGAAGAAAAAGAACGTCTAATCAAAGAATACGCAATCAAAGAGGGTGACACTGGTTCCCCTGAAGTACAGGTTGCCATTCTGACTAGCCGTATCAAAACCCTGACCGAGCACTTTAAGTCCCACAAAAAGGACAACCACTCGCGTCGAGGTCTACTCACAATGGTTGCGACTCGTCGTAAACTGTTGGACTACACACGTTCAAAAGACGAAGCGCGTTACAAGTCGCTTATCGAGCGTCTCGGCATTCGCCGCTAAGAATACCAAAGCGCGCCTTCACGGGCGCGTTTTGCGTTAAGACCGTGGCATCGGCCACATCGCGGGTTTCATCCATGGGGGATGAACCGCAGATAGGAAAACGAAAATGTTCAAAGAATTCAAAAAATCAATCGAATGGGGCGGCGAGACGCTGACTCTTGAGACAGGCAAAATTGCCCGTCAAGCAGACGCATGTGTTATCGCCACTTTGGGCGAAACCAGCGTTCTGTGTGCTGTAGTGTTTGAAAAGAAACCGAAGGTTGGCTTCGACTTCTTCCCGCTGACAGTGCATTACCAAGAGAAATACTACGCCGCAGGTAAAATCCCTGGCGGCTTCTTCAAACGCGAAGCACGTCCAACTGAAAAAGAGACGCTGACTTCCCGTCTGATCGACCGTCCGATCCGCCCATTGTTCGTTCCGGGCTTCAAGCACGAAACACAGGTTATCTGTACGGTTCTTTCGCACGATCTTGAAAACGATCCAGACGTAGTTGCAATGATCGCTGCTTCGGCTGCGCTGACACTTTCCGGTGCGCCATTCCGTGGCCCGATCGGTTGTGCCCGCGTTGGGTTTGTTGATGGTGAGTACACACTGAACCCGTCTTGCGATGACATGCACAAGCTGCGGGAAAACCCTGAGCAGAAACTTGACCTTGTTGTTGCCGGTACTAAAGACGCCGTGATGATGGTTGAATCCGAAGCATACGAACTGTCCGAAGCTGAAATGCTGGGCGCGGTTAAATTTGGCCACGACGCAATGCAGCCTGTGATCGATATGATCATTGATCTGGCTGAAGACGCCGCCAAAGACATGTTCGACTTCGTTCCAGCCGACTATTCCGAGCTTTACGGCAAGGTTGAAGCGGCCGGCGAAGAAGCCATGCGTGCAGCTTTTGCAAATACCGATAAGCAAGAACGTACAGCTGCTATTTCCGCAGCACGTGATACCATCAAAGCGGCCCTTTCCGAAGAAGATCAGGAAGACAGCCAGCTTGGTAACTGCTTCAAGAAACTCGAAAGCGCTGTTGTTCGTGGTGACGTTATCAAAACCGGTAAACGGATTGATGGCCGTGACCTGACAACGGTTCGCCCAATCGTTTCCGAAGTAGGTATCCTGCCACGTACACACGGGTCTTCGTTGTTCACACGCGGCGAAACACAGGGCTTGGTTGTTACCACGCTTGGTACTGGCGACGACGAGCAGATGATCGACGCGCTGACAGGTACATACCGCTCCAACTTCTTGCTGCACTATAACTTCCCTCCGTATTCGGTTGGTGAAGCTGGCCGCATGATGGGCCCTGGCCGTCGTGAAGTTGGCCACGGTAAACTGGCGTGGCGTGCGCTTCAGGCTGTTCTGCCTGC
>DFBD01000164.1:0-2885 GCA_002367255.1 Rhodobacterales bacterium UBA3089
GTTGCGGATCATCGCAGGGTTGGAAAACCGTGGTAACCTTCGGTTAACCTATGATGGCGATATTTGGAGCGACACCAACGCCGGCATTTTCTGCCCGCCGCATAAACGCCCGGTCGGCATGGTTTTTCAGGATGACCGGCTGTTTTCACACCTTAACGTAGCGGGTAATCTGGCATTTGCCGACAAGCGCAGCCCAAAGGTTAACAACCCAATAACGATGGAACAGGTGGTCAATTCGCTGGATTTGTTAACCTTGCTTAACAAATTTCCCGCAACACTTTCCGGGGGCGAAAAACAGCGCGTGGCTTTGGGTAGGACTTTGTTAACCCAACCCAAACTGCTGTTGCTGGATGAACCGCTGTCAGCCCTCGACATCCGCCGTAAAGCCGAGCTGTTACCATTCCTTGAAAAAATCCCGCGCGAATTCGGTGTCCCCGCGATTTTCGTAAGCCACGCGATAGACGAGGTCGCCCGATTGGCCGACGAGGTCATACTGCTGTCCCCTGATGGCTACGTCAGCGCCCGTGGTCCCATACCCGAGATTTTCGACACACAAGAAATGCACGACTTCACCGGAAAGTTCGAGGCAGGCACATTCTTGCAGGCAACCGTCACCGCGCAAGACGAAAAATTCCATATCACCACGCTGGATTTCGAGGGCGAGGTGTTGCGCATGCCGATGGTTTCCTCGTTAAACATCGGTGACCGCATCCGCCTGCGCATCCGCGCCCGTGATGTAGCCGTTGCCATTAGCCGCCCCGAAGGCATCAGCATCCGCAACGCCGTCAAAGCAACGATATCCGAGATTAAGGCCGAAGACAAAACCGCTTTCGCCGAGATTTTGTTCACCGTTGGCACCCAAACCCTACGCGCCCGTATTACTCGACAGGCGGTTGATGAGTTGGAGTTGGTGGAAGGGCAAGAAGCCTTCGCCTTGATCAAAAGCGTTAGTTTTGATCGAAGAGTTATGATTTCGGCGTTGGATTAGCCGCACAACCTAGAAGCAATCTCGATTTTTTGCTGTCTACTTTCGATACGGCACATAAAGAAGAGTTAGCTCTGATACACGCCCTCTCGCGCGCAAGTTTTCAAAAATGCACGCGCAGCTTTCTTTGGCAATTCATCTGAAAACAGAATATCATGTGAGGGCATCTGGTCTTTTATGTCCTCTAGCGGATCAGGATAGGTGGAATCATTGAACTTAAATCCCGTTTCGCAAACATAAATTTTTCCGCTGTCTTTTTCGACAAGAAGATCGTGAACATAAAAGCCCGCCCCAAGACACTGGTATATTTTCTCTGCTATATCTTCGAGCTCGATAATTCTATCGGTAACCTGAATTTTTTGTAAATATTCGAGCAGTCCTGCATCTTTGGGTGTGCCTACAGAGCGGACACAAGGGTCGCCTTCTTCTGCATTTCTGGCACGAACCCATCCATGCACGATATAGGGACCAACACAGAGAATGCGGATCGAAGTGTAATAGTCCTGATTATTAAACGTAACGGCTGTGTCAATAAAGTCCGTGTTATAGTGCGAAGGATCAACTTGACCAGCGTCATTGTGAAGTTCGACCGGTCGAGAAGACCCAAAAGCAGACGAGTTACTGAATATAACCTCGCCGGATAAATTCATACTTGGCGTTAGGATGCCGTTTTCGCTTAAAATACGGTTGGTTTCTCCCTTGTCTGCACAAATCAAACCAGTATTTAAGCTATTAAAAATCAGCGGCCCGCCTTCTTCTAAAAGCCCAAGCTTTCCAATTTCCTCAATTTCATGATCTTCACCATAAATATGAATTATACTCGCAGGCTTAATGGGCGAATTGTTGTATAAGTCAGGCTTGGAAAAAAAGCTGACTTTCAAACCCGCACTTTCCAATTCTTTACAAAATGGTGGAAAGAAGTATTCGGAATCAACTTTACCGACGCCATAGAAACCACCAACACCAAAGCCTGTTATAAATATCGCCCCGCTTGGGTCTTTAAGTCGAGAGTTATACGGGGGCTTTTTCCAGAGTTTCTTCAAGACCTTTCGATAAAGGATTCTTGAACGGTTGAATAGTTTTGAGATCATTGAGTAAACCATATTTGCAACAAATTATTCACTTATCGAAAATTATAGCAAAGTAGATATAGTCGAAAGAGCCTAGTCAATATTTATATTTCATATCCCTTGGCCAATGTTGGAAAACCGGGTTTTGAAAATTTGTTTTGGTAGGCCCGGTAGGACTTGAACCTACGACAAAAGCGTTATGAGCGCTCTGCTCTAACCAACTGAGCTACAGGCCCGCCTGCGACACTCCATACGCGGATGTTTTTGGGGGGTCAAGTGGGTTCCCTTTTGTTTGTCCCTAGGGTAAAGCAAGCGCAAATCTTAACATTGCAGGAGCCTGAAATGTCTGACCGTCCCAATGGCCTAACCTATGCCGACGCTGGCGTTGATATTGATGCGGGTAATGCGCTGGTGGAACGGATCAAACCCGCTGCCGCCAGCACCAAGCGTTCCGGTGTTATGGATGGCCTTGGCGGTTTCGGTGCAATGTTTGACCTGAAGGCCGCTGGTTATAAGGACCCTATTCTGGTTGCCGCGACCGACGGTGTAGGCACAAAACTGCGGATCGCGATTGACACGGGCATTCTTTCCACCGTTGGTATAGATCTGGTGGCCATGTGCGTGAACGACCTTGTTTGTCAGGGGGCTGAGCCGCTGTTCTTCCTTGATTATTTCGCAACAGGTAAACTGGATATTAACGAGGCCGCAATGGTGGTCGAGGGCATTGCCGAGGGGTGTCGGCTGTCGAATTCCGCGCTGGTTGGTGGCGAAACCGCCGAGATGCCGGGGATGTACGCCAAGGGCGATTTTGACCTTGCGGGTTTTTCTGT
>DFBD01000164.1:2995-10903 GCA_002367255.1 Rhodobacterales bacterium UBA3089
GCGATGGCACGTTGGGCGAGGCGTTATTGGCACCAACTAAGCTTTACGTCCGTTCTGGTCTTGCTGCCTATCGCGCTGGCGGGTTGCATGCCTTGGCGCATATTACAGGGGGTGGGTTGACCGAAAACCTGCCACGTGCGTTGCCCCAAGGACTTGGCGCCAATATCGACCTGACGGCGTGGAACCTGCCGCCCGTCCTTAAATGGCTGGTCGATCAAGCTGGCATGTCGCAAGCGGAACTGTTGAAAACCTTCAACTGCGGCATCGGCATGATCGCCGTCGTTTCGCCAGACCGCGCCGAGGCTTTGCAAACGATATTTGAAGAAAACGGTGAAACGATCTTTACGCTGGGGACAGTGGTTAAGGGCGAAAACGTTACCTACGCTGGAACGCTGGCATGAAAAAGCGGGTCGCCATTCTGATTTCGGGTGGTGGTTCCAACATGGTGGCGCTTGCAAAGGATATGGATTCAGGGCATCCGGGCGAACCTGTTCTGGTGCTATCGAATAATCCCGATGCTGGCGGCTTGTCTAAAGCGGCCGACATGGGCATTCCGACGGCGGTTGTTGACCACCGTTCTTTTAAGGGGAATCGGGGGGCGTTCGAGGCTGAACTGCATACGGCGCTGCTGGCGGCAAACCCCGACATTATATGTCTGGCGGGTTTTATGCGCATACTGACGCCCGACTTCACAGCGAAATGGGAGGGGAAGATGTTGAACATTCATCCCTCGATCCTGCCTTTGTTTACGGGGTTGCACACGCACCAGCGCACACTGGATGCGGGAATGGCGGTGCATGGTTGCACGGTTCATCGTGTAACAGCCGAGCTGGATGGTGGGCCGATTTTGGGGCAAGCGGTGATCCCTGTTCATGCGAATGACACGCCCGACGATCTGGCGGCGCGATTATTGCCAATGGAGCATAGACTCTACCCCGCCGTGTTGCGTAAGTTTGCGGATAGCGACGACACGAAGGTCGCGTTGTTTTCCTAAGGACGCATTATGAAATTTATCCTCCGAGACGAAGCCCGTGCAACCGAGCGGCGCACGCCTGTGACCCCGAATGATGCAAAAACTTTGCTTGAGGCGGGGTTCGAAATTTCGGTGGAGCGTAGTGATAAACGGATTTTTCCGGATACCGAATACGCGGCCGCAGGGTGCGCGTTGGTCAATGCGGGTAGTTGGTTAACGGCCACGGATGCTACCATTCTCGGGCTTAAGGAATTGCCCGAGGAGCCCGCCGACCTTAAGGTTCCCTTCATACATTTCGCCCATATCTATAAGGACCAAACCGGTTGGGAGCAGGAGATTTCCCGTTTCCGTCGCGGTGGTGGACAGCTTTACGATATTGAGTATTTGAGCAAAGAAGAAAAGCGTGTTGCGGCCTTTGGCTATTGGGCCGGATGGATGGGCGCGGCATTGGCGGCTTGGCGGTTACTGGCGCGGTGGAATGGTGTTGTCGGGCCGGAGGGCGGCGTTAGTAGTTTTGAGTCCAGAGCGGCGGTTGAGGATATTTTGCGGGGACTTTCTGCGGATTGCATCAAGCCCCGTCGTGCTGTCGTGATTGGGGCGAAAGGGCGATCTGGCACTGGCGCGAGTGAGGCTTTGAAGTTAGCCGGTTTTGAAGTAACCGAGTGGGACATGGAAGAAACCCGCGATCTGGACCGGGCCGCATTGATGGCGCATGATCTTTTGGTTAACTGTGTGTTAATGACCGGGCCGGGTTTGCAGTTGTTGTCGCCTGACGACATCTCCAATCCGTTAAATTTTATCCAGATGATTTCCGATGTGTCTTGTGATCCGTTTAGTGATTTCAATCCGCTACCGATTTACGATGCGCCGACGGGCTGGGATGCGCCGTTTATTTCGCTGGGCCAAAACGGTATTCGTGAGGAGATGGAGTTGACGGCGATTGATAATCTTCCGTCGTTGTTGCCCCGCGAAGCAAGCGAGGATTTTTCGTCGCAGATGGTTAAAGCACTGTTAACCTATCCGGATGGCGAGGAATGGTTGGCGGCAAAAGCTATATTCGACGCGACGGTTGCCCGCGTGGCCGATGTCTGATCCGGTTTCATCTATCCGGAACCTAGGCCCCGCAGTAGAGGCGGTTTTTGCGCGTGTCGGAATAACCACGGCACAACAGGTGCGGGTGCTTGGCGCGGATGCCGCTTATCGCAAAGTTCTAGAGGCTGGCGACCGCCCGCATTTCATCGGATATTACGCGCTGGTTATGGGGCTACAGGGGCGACCGTGGAACGATTGTCAGGGAAAAGAGAAAGAAGACCTGCGTAAAAAGTTCGACCGGATTGTTGCAGAAACAGAGCCGGAAAAGAATAAGGGCCCCTCCGATATCGAAGCGGCCCTTGATAGGCTTGGCGTTAGATCGCCGGATTAGCCAACCAGTTCAAGACCGGAGAAGAAGTATGCGATTTCTTCAGCAGCTGTTTCAGGTGCGTCGGAACCGTGAACCGAGTTTTCACCGATCGACAGCGCGAATTCTTTACGAATTGTACCCTCGTCAGCGTCGGCAGGGTTTGTTGCGCCCATAACTTCGCGGTTTTTCGCGATTGCGTCTTCGCCTTCCAGAACCTGAACCACGATAGGCTCGGAGATCATGAATTCGCAAAGTTCGCCGAAGAACGGACGCTCGGAGTGAACGCCGTAGAATGTTTCAGCCTGTGCCAGTGTCAACTGGATGCGCTTGGATGCAACGATGCGTAGGCCGGCGGCCTCGAACTTGGCGGCGATTGCGCCAGTAAGGTTGCGTTTTGTTGCGTCTGGTTTAATAATCGAGAATGTGCGTTGGATAGCCATGATATAGGTCCTTGTAATTGGGCCGATCTGGGCCCGTTCAATTCTTTCGCGCATCTAGCACGGGTTGTTTCATTTGAAAACCCCTTCTAGTTTGCTGCCGGCCACTCTGATATCCAAGCCGAAGGAGGCAGTTATGTCATTTGAATTTTTTATTACGTCTATGATCGTTATTCTTCTTCCGGGTACAGGAGTGATTTATTCAATAGCAATAGGGCTAAGAAGTGGTTTTTTGCTTAGCATCGCGGCGGCGTTCGGTTGTTCACTCGGAATTTTACCTGCGGCAGCAGCCAGTATAATTGGCTTGGCGGCTCTTTTACACACCAGTGCTTTGGCTTTCATGATCATTAAATACATGGGCGTGGCGTATCTTTTCTATATGGCCTGGAATATCACGCGCGAGGGCGGCGTACTCGATATTCGTAGCACCCATTCGGTAAATACCGTGTGGCGCGTGGTTCTTGATGGCTTTTTGCTCAACGTTCTCAACCCCAAGCTATCTCTTTTTTTCCTCGCCTTTCTACCACAATTCATGCCTGCCGAAGCCAGTGCTACGGATCTATCTTTACACGCCGCAGTTTTTATTGCCTTAACGTTTTTGGTTTTTGTTGGGTACGGAGCATTTGCCTCTTTGGTTCGCGATCACATCATTAGCAAACCGAAAGTGTTGGCTTGGGTTCGCCGTAGTTTTGGCGGAGCCTTTGCTCTCCTTGGGGCCAAGCTAGCCTTTAGCGAGTAACGCCCGTTGACAGCCTCCTGACCTTGGGGCAAAAGCCCCTATGCTAGCGATAAAAAACATATCATTCACCCTTGAGGGCCGCAAACTGATCGACAGTTCGACCGTCACGATTCCCTCTGGCCATAAGGTCGGCATTGTCGGGCGCAATGGCGCGGGCAAAACCACCCTGTTCAAGCTGATCCGCGGCGAATGGGTGCTGGACGAGGGCGAGATTGAAATACCGCGCGGGACGCGGATTGGCGGTATTGCACAAGAGGTTCCCTCGGGACCGGAAAGCCTGATCTCGGTGGTTTTGGCAGCGGATGTGGAGCGTACCGAATTGATGGCAGAAGCCGAGACGGCCACCGACCCTACCCGCATTTCGGACATATACATGCGCCTTGCCGATATCGAGGCGCATTCGGCCGAGGCGCGTGCGGCAAGCATTCTGCACGGCCTTGGCTTTGACAACGAAGACCAACAGCGCCCTTGTTCGGATTATTCCGGTGGGTGGCGGATGCGGGTGGCTTTGGCGGCCGTGCTGTTCTCGCAGCCAGATTTCCTATTGCTCGACGAGCCGACAAACTATCTGGATCTTGAGGGATCGATTTGGTTGGAGCAATATCTGACCAGATACCCCCATACGGTGTTGATTATTAGCCATGACAAAGCCTTGCTTAACCGTTCGGTCACGCAAATTCTGCATTTGGACCAACAGAAGCTGACGCTTTACACAGGTAATTACGATACATTCGAAAATACCCGTCGTGCGAAGTTAGAACAGTTGGTTGCGCAGAAGAAAAAGCAAGATGCGCAGCGCGAGCATATGGAATCCTACATTAATCGTTTCCGCGCGCAGGCGAGCAAAGCGAAACAAGCACAAAGCCGGATCAAAGCGTTGGCACGGATGGGGACGCTCGCGCCGATTGTTGGCGATCACGTCGCCCCGTTCAATTTCCCGGAACCCGAAGAGCTTAGCCCGCCGATCATCCGCCTTGAAAACGCCAGCGTTGGCTATGACGACACGGTGATTCTGCGCAATCTGGACCTTCGGATTGACCAAGACGATCGTATCGCGTTGCTTGGGGCCAACGGACAGGGCAAATCGACGTTTGCGAAGTTGTTGGCGGATCGATTGACGGTTATGGGGGGTAATAAATATGCCTCCTCGAAACTACGGGTTGGTTTTTTTGCACAGCATCAGGTGGATGAACTTGATCTGGACGAGACACCGATCCAGCACATACACCGTCTGCGGCCCAAGGAATTAGCTGGGCGGATTCGTTCGCGTCTGGCGGCAGGTGGCATGAATGCGGATATTGTGGACACCAAAGTCGGTAACTTGTCCGGTGGGCAAAAAGCACGCCTTTCGTTGCTGATCGCGACGATTGATGCGCCGCATCTTATCATCCTCGACGAGCCGACTAACCACCTTGATATCCAATCGCGTGAAGCCTTGGTGGCGGCGTTGACGGAATACACGGGTGCGGTAATACTGGTTAGCCACGATCAATCCTTGGTGGAATTGGTGGCGGATCGGTTGTGGTTGGTGAAAGATGGGCAAGTCAAACCTTACACCGAGGATATGGATGCTTATCGCAAAATGCTTTTGTCCGAACGCGGCGGGGCACCGAAATCCGAAAAGAAACAAAAACTCAAAAAGCCGAAGAAGGTTACAAAAGAGAAGTTGCGCGAAGAGGTTGCAACCTGCGAAGAACGTGTGACAAAGTTGCAGGAAATGCGCGACAAACTTGACCTGAAAATGGCGGAGCCCGGTTTTTACGATGGCGAAGCTGCGGCCATTAGCATGTGGCAGAAAAAGCATGTCGAAGTAACGGATGGGTTGGAACGCGCAGAATCTTTGTGGATGGCCGCTTTAGAGAAACTGGAGGCTAGAGGGTAATGGAACTGGAACTCGCGCTTACCGCATTTGTGACCCTGTTCGTCATCATCGACCCTATCGGGCTAACGCCGCTTTTTGTTGCGCTAACCGCAGGACGAACAGCAAAGCAGCGGCGGGGCATCGCAATCCGTGCGGTTCTTACCGCAGCAGGCCTTTTGGCCGTATTCGGTGTTGCGGGCGAGTTTATGTTGACAAAAATTGGCATCGGCATGCCAGCCTTTCGTATTTCGGGCGGGATATTGTTGTTTCTGACAGCGATTGAAATGTTGTTTGAAAAACGCACGCCGCGTCGTGAAAAAACCGCAGAAGAGGATGAGGGAACGGACCCTGCCATTTTCCCGATAGCGATGCCGCTGATTGGTGGACCGGGTGCAATGACCTCGATGATCCTGTTGACGGGGCAATACTCCGGCGACATAGCCAGTCAGGTTATGGTGCATGTCGTGATGTTGGTTGTTCTTCTAATGGTATTCCTGATGTTCGTGACCAGCGGCGTTATGGAACGTATTCTGGGCCATACAGGTATCAATCTGGTAACACGTTTAATGGGCATGTTCCTTGCCGCCCTATCCGTCCAATTCGTATTAGATGGTTTGCGCGACTTCGGGTTATACGGCCTTTAGCATGCCGGGCGACATCGCATATTTTGTTTACATGGCCATTTTCGCTCTGGTTATCGGATCCTACGTTCTAAGAACCTATCGCGGACGCATGGGAACGATGGTGCAGCAGGCCGTGATCTGGGTGCTGATATTTCTTGCCGCTGTCATCATATTTGGCTTTAAGGAACAACTGCAACGGCAATTATTTCCGTCGCAAAGCGTTATGATTTCGGAGGATATCATTAGCCTTACACGCGCCCGCGACGGGCATTTCTATGCTGATATGCTGGCAAATGGCGTGCTGGTCGAATTTGTGATCGACACCGGCGCAAGCGACATTGTCTTGGCCACGCAAGATGCTGCAAGGGCTGGGATATCTCTTGAACGGCTTATGTATCTTGGCATCGCAGAAACAGCGAATGGCGAGGTGCGTACAGCACAGGCCACGCTTGACACACTGGAATTTTCGGGGATGCGCGACCGGAATGTTAGGGTTTATGTATCCGAAGGCCAAATGAGCATCTCGCTTCTTGGTATGGCCTATTTACGCCGCTTTGATCGCATTGAAATCCTCGACGACACTCTGCTGTTACACAGGTAATCAGGGCGTATTTTCGGCCTTTTGCGTCCAGCGCCCATCCTCTTGCGCCCAGTATTTGGCGGGCAGTTTCGCCGCTGCAGTGGCTTTCCAGTCTTCACGTGCGGCGTTCAATGCGTCCGTGTCGTTGCCATCAAACAGAACGCATACGCGCTCGAAGATGTTCATTTCCTCAAATGGATAAGCGGCCCCGTCGACCAGAAACAGGATATTAGCGTTGTTGGGTTCTTCGTCGCCGATTGTCAGATAGATCGGCTGGTGTTCCGCACCCTCCCCCTTCACACCGTGCGGCAGGAAGGAATCGTCACGGTAGGTCCACAACGTAGCATCCAGAAACGATAGCCGTTCGGCATTACCCCCCTTTACCAATACCCGCCACCCGCGTTGCAACGACTTTTCCAGAAGATCCGGCAAAGTGCGTTCCAACGACGTTTGGGTCAGGTGGTAAAAGAGGACTTCAGCCAAGTTTAGCCCTCGTATTTATCGTGAATAAGGCGGTCGAGCGCCCGAACACCCCAGCCTGTCGCGCCCTTAGGGGCCAGTTCACTATCACCCGCAAGCAGTGCTACGCCCGCAATGTCGAGGTGAATCCACGGCGTATCTTCCTTAACAAACCGTTGCAGAAATTGCGCGGCAGTGGACGAGCCAGCGGGGCGGCCGCACGAATTCTTCATATCCGCGGTGCGGGATTTTAGCAGTTTGTCATACGCGGGGGAAAGTGGCATACGCCATGCGCCCTCGTTTTCCGTATCGGCAGCCTTCATGAAATCCCTACACAGCTTATCGTTGTTAGAGAACACACCCGCATTATCATGCCCAAGACCAATGATAATCGCCCCCGTCAACGTCGCAAGGTCGATCATACCAACAGGCGAGAACCGTTCCTGCGTGTACCAAAGGATGTCGGCCAGCACTAAACGCCCCTCGGCATCCGTATTGTTGATTTCAATCGTGTCACCCTTCATCGAACGAATAACATCGCCTGGCCGCATCGCGTCCCCGTCGGGCATGTTCTCAACCAGCCCGACAACGCCAACCACGTTCGCTTTCGCGCCGCGCAACGCCAAGGCGCGCATAACACCGGAAACCACGCCAGCGCCCCCCATATCCATGGTCATATCTTCCATGCCAGCGGATGGCTTGATGGAAATACCACCGCTGTCGAATACAACACCCTTGCCGACCAGCGCGAATGGAGCCTCGTCACCGCCACCGTTCCAGCGCATCACAACAACCTTGGAAGGGCTGGTAGAGCCCTGCCCGACGGCCAGCAAC
>DFBD01000164.1:10994-18658 GCA_002367255.1 Rhodobacterales bacterium UBA3089
GCCAACGCAGCCATGGGGCCAGCCTCGGCAGCGACGCTTTCAGGGTTAGTGACCACCATAGTCGCGCTCTGAATTTCCGCAGTCTCTGTGGTTTTATGTGCGATAAATGCATATGCCCTTAGCGCCAGACCATAAGAAATATCTGCCGCCTTCGGATTGCTGGCCGCCAAAACGGTCAACGCACCAGTGCCCTTATAAACGGCCATCGTCGCGCCAGCTTTACGTGCTTGGACAACCGAAGGGCGTTTGGGCAACTTCACAACCATCACACCTTCGCAGTCCATACCCGCCGGATAAGCCAGCGCAACGCCTGCGCCGTTTTCCAGCGTGGCAAAGGCATCGCTTTCGGCGAACCGGGCAATCGCCCCTTTGGACAAACGATTCACGCGCCTTGCCAAGGTATCAATCTTACCGTCGGGGCTAACCAGAACGACGAGCTTTCCAGTAAGGGTAGCAATGGTATCAATATCGGATTCGACGAAATTTATGCTGATCGGAGTTGTCATTTCATATTCCTTAAAAACTGGCAGAATCTTGCTGCTTATAGTCCTATCGCGATAACACCGCCTTGACCAGTTGGGGGTGACGAAATAGGCCAGATTAGGTAAGCTACGCAAAATTTTAAAGGTAACCCGAATCCGTGAACTTGCTTGATCGATATTTGTTTGTAACACAGCTTGGACCGTTCGGGTTCTTCGCTCTCGCGCTTACGGGTATTTTATGGCTGGCCCAAACATTACCGCTGATGGAAATTATCATCGAAAATGGGCATTCCGGCTTTATTTTTCTGGAATTTGCTACACTGATTCTTCCCAACGTGCTGGTCATAGTGCTGCCCATTGCCGTTTTCGCATCGACTTTGTTCACAGTGAATAAACTTTTTGGTGAATCCGAGATGGTCGTGATCCTATCCTCGGGTCTTTCACCGACCCGGATTATTCGCGCCACTGTTGCTGTTGGTGTCATGGTGATGCTGACAATGGTCGTTCTGCTTGTTGTGTTGCAACCCCGATCCACCACACGCCTTGCCGATCGTATTGCAGAGGTCCGGCAGGATTTTGTCGGATCGCTATTGCGAGAAAAACAGTTTATTCACCCCAGCACTGGTGTTACGATTTATGTTAAGGACTCCAGCAAAGCCGGGGAAATTAGCGGGTTATTCCTGAATGACCAACGTGACGCCAGCAACCCGGTGACATATTCCGCCAAGCAAGCGTTACTGCTTCAGGATAATGAGCAGCTCCGTTTAGTTATGCATCAGGGTATCATGCAGCGATACTCCGCGATTGAGAAGAACCTGAATATCATCGAATTTGACCAGTTCATCTTCGACCTTAGCGATATTATCGGAGAGCCCCGAAACCGCAATACTTCACCGATTGAATACTTCATATCCGAGCTTCTTAACCCAGAGGAAATCATCGCGAACGGCGGCACATATAGTGCAGCGGCCTATCTTGCCGAGGCCCATCAGAAACTGGCGTTACCTCTATTGGGGTTGGTCTTGCCGATGTATGCTTTTGCAATGTTGATGACCGCTAGTTATAAACGCACGGGCCTTGGAGGGCGGATCACTGTAACCGGTGGTTCGGGGATATTTTTCGTGGGTATGACGCTGATGATCAAAACCTGGATTATTAGCAACCCGAGTATGTTTCTATTTTCCTATGCCCCACCCTTTTTATGCCTGTTTTTGACGATATTTGTTTTGTCGCGAAATCGCGTTAGGCGCACGCTTTTTAAACTTCCGGCGAGAGCGTAATATGATCCTGCATTACTATATCGCGCGGAAGTTCCTGTTCAATGTCATACGTGTCCAGCTTGCGCTGTTCGCGCTATCGCTGCTGATCATAGCCACAGAGGTAATGCGGTTTCTTTCTGAACGCGGGGTCGAGGCCAAGGTTTATATCCAGCTCATCTCCGTAACTTTGCCAGAGTCGATATCCACAACATTCCCGTTGGTCCTGCTGCTCGGGAGTATGTTCACATTTCTTGGCATGTCCCGATCAAGCGAGTTGGTGATTGTTCGGGCCTCCGGTGTGTCTGCATTGAAAATGTTGCTGGCCCCGATGGTCGTAACGGTGCTGATTGGAATGTTCATGATTTCCGCATGGAACCCCATCCTCGCGGCGACCATACGCAAAACCAGCGAAATTCGGGCGGAGTACACGGGTAAAGGTGGTAGCCAGCTATCTATTTCGCGCGACGGTCTATGGCTGCGTCAAACCGGTGAAAACAGCAATTTCATAATCCAGGCGCGTAATTCCAGCCGCAGTGGCGACATTCTTTACGGGGTGCGGTTTCACGAATTCTCGGCAGAGGGCGATCTGGTGCGGCGCATCGAGGCCCCACGCGCCGAGTTGCAACCAGGCGCCTGGAGATTATCCAATGCAACGCAATGGCGGTTTCTGGACAAAAACCTGTTTGAATCCGCCGATATTCGCCCATATTCCGAAATCATATTGCCAACGGATCTGACCAGCGATCGTATCCTCAGCAGTTTCGCCGCCCCCAAGACCATTTCAGTGTGGAAGCTGCCTGCATTTATCGATCAGTTGAATGCTTCGGGTTTTTCCGCTGTGCGCCACGAGGTGTTTTTGCAATCGCAATACGCAACGCCTTTGATGTTGGCCGCGATGATGTTGATCGGCGCGGCCTTCTCGTTAAGGCATGCGCGGTTTGGACATACCGGGGTCATGGCGCTTCTGGCGATCCTATCGGGTTTCTTAGTGTTTACCATAAAGAATGTTGCCGAATCGCTCGGGCAGGCACAAGAAGTGCCGATACTGCTGGCAACATGGGCCCCCCCGATGGCTGCCGCACTTTTTGCATTGGCATATGTGCTGCATCTGGAGGACGGCTAATTTCATGCAAGCGTGTATCCGTAATATGCTAATATCTATAAGGCGTCGGGCGACAGCCTTGTCGCTGCTTGTGGCCTGCGCGATCATCCCGCAATTTACCGCAGCGCAATCCGATGCCCCTATCAGCTTGCTGGCCGATGCGATCAATCTGGATCAAACCACCGGATTGCTTAGCGCCTCGGGCGACGTGCAGGTATTCTTCGGAGAGGCCGTACTTAACGCCAACAGCATCGTTTACGACTCGCGCACCGCTTTGATTACGGCACAAGGTCCGATAACGATTACGGGTGCTAGCGGAACCGTCATATTGGCCGATTTCGCCGAACTATCCAGCGATCTGCAACGCGGCCTTATTCAGGGGGCGAAACTGCTGCTAGCAGATCAAATGCAGCTCGCCGCGACAGAGTTCGAGCGGACCGACGGGCGCTTTGATACGCTGACCAACGTCGTCACCAGCACCTGTCAGGTATGTGCGGCACGCCCTGTTCCTGTCTGGCAAATACGGGCGCGCCAGGTAATTCGCGATGATGAACAAAAACAAATCCACTTCCGTAGTGCCACATTCGAGGTCCTAGGTTTACCAGTATTCTACCTGCCATATATGCGTATACCAGACCCATCCGTGCGCCGTGCTTCGGGGTTTCTTAGCCCGGTTATCCTGTCGTCTGACTACTTCGGTGACGGCATAAAATTGCCCTACTATCTGGTGCTGGGCGACCATGCGGATGCCACGATAACACCGACACTTAGCTTCAGCGGAGCCTCAATTATCGATGCTGAATACCGCCAACGCTTTGCCAATGGCGGGTTCGATACTTTCGGCGCTATTGCTATCAGTGACGAATTCGGTGAATTCGGGCGTGGCTTCCTGACGGTTAATGGCAGCTTCGATATCATCGACGACGTGACCCTGTCCTTCAATGCTACGGCCATAAGCGACAACGGGTTTATGCGTCAGTATAACTATGACGACACCGACCGAATTGTTAGCGAGTTGAAGTTCAGCCGATACCGAAACCGCAGCTATTTCTCGCTGGCGGCAGTGATTATGAACAGCTTACGTGATGACGAAAACAACGACACTATCCCCCTTGTGTTTCCCGAATTCAGCTATCGCGGTTACCGCACAGATCAATTGCTTGGCGGAAAATTAGGCTATGAATTTAATACCGTCGGCCTGTCGCGTGTTGTCGGTGAAGATTATTTACGTATCGGCGCGGGCGTTGATTATGGTGTTCCGATAGACTTGCCGCTAGGCCTGCGTGCATCCGGTTTTGTTAATCTCGATGCGGATATCTACCGCGTCTGGAATAGCGTGGATTTCCCTGAAACGCCGTTGATCAGCCTACACCCCTCGGTCGGGGCGGATATCCGCTGGCCGCTGTCCAAAGTCACGCAAAACGCCCGCCACATTTTTGAACCTGTCATTCAGTTACTTTACACAGCCGATCCGGCCTTTAACGACCTTGTCCCGAACGAAGACAGCCAACAGGCTGAATTTGACGAAACCAACCTTTTCGATCTCAACCGCTTTCCGGGGCGCGATGTTGCAGAAACAGGGTTTCGTGCCAATATCGGGGCAACCTATACGATTTATGACAACGACGGCTGGTCGCTTGGCCTTGCTGGCGGTTTGGTGGTTCGCTCCGAACCTTCTGATCTGTTTGACGAAGACACACTGTTGGGTGGGTCTCGTTCCGATATCCTCGGGGCGGTCAGTTTTGAGTACGCACCCAATTTCAATGTGATCGGGCGGTTCCTGTTTGATGACAGTTTCGATTTCAAACGCAGCGAAACGCAGTTTTCTACGTCGTTCGACAAGTGGGATATAGGAGGCTCGTTCGTGTATCTTGCAGCAGACTCACTGGCGCTGGCATCGGATGAGCGTAGCGAGGGCACGATTGATGCCCAGTACCGTATCGCAGACAACTGGGCGCTTGATTTCGACTGGAAACGGGATTTGTTGGAAAATCGGGATGTTTCGGCGGGAATAGGCGCAACTTATGGAAATGAATGCATAGAAATCGGGCTTTCCCTCTCGCGCCGCTTCACTTCTTCGAATAACGTAGTGCCGTCGACGGATTTCAACCTGACGGTTCAATTGGCAGGATTCGGTGGAAGTTCGAGCAATGAATGGCCTGCCGCGCAATGTACATACTAAGTGTAATACGAGGGTTTATAATGGGTAAGATTTTGAACTGGGTACAGATTCTGGCATTGGTATTCTTTGCATGCGCACCCGTTGCACATGCTGCAAACCCCTATTCTGCGGCCTACTCGGTCAACGACTCGATCGTCACCCATTTTGATATCAGCGAGCGTGTTAAACTTTTGCGCGCCTTGGGCGTCCAGTCTCGCAATATCCAGCAAGACGCCATCGACCAGTTGATCGATGATCGTCTGAAACTTCGTGCGGCCCGGACATTCGGTTTAGTAATCGACGACGCATCCTTTGCCCGTGGTTTAGCTGGCGTCGCTGCGGCCCAAAACACCACAGCCGAGGCTTTATGGGCTAAAGCCCGCGCACGCGGTGTTTCGCGCCAAGCGTTCGATGATTATTATACAGCACAATTGATTTGGCGCGAACTGGTGCAGCGTCGATTCCGCCAAGCGGCCGACCCGACAAGCGTCGAGTTGGACAATGCGATCAACGTCGCTGCGGCCGTGACGCAACAAACCATCCTGCTCGGTGAAATAGCCCTGCCTTTCGCAGAACGCGGCGAGGAAGCGACAATCGCTTTCGCCGAGCGCCTTTCCCGAGATTTGAATAGCGGCGCCAGCTTCGAGAATGCGGTTAAAAACTTCAGCCGCTCTCGTACGGCAGCGAACGGTGGACAAATCGGGTGGCTTGCCCCTGAGCGCCTACCTGCTGCGATTGCGGCAAAGGTTATCGGCCTGTCATCCGGACAGGTTTCTGATCCGGTTAGGGTTTCTAGCGGCGTTATCATCTTGAAGGTTCTCGCGTCACGCACCGTATCCAGTGCCTTGCAAAAGACGGTTTCAGTCGAATACGCAGTACTTGATTTCACAGGTCAGCCGGATGCATATTCCAGTGCCTCGCGTATGCAACATGGCCTGGACGAGTGCAGCACAGCCCATTCATCCGCTGCCGATTTCGGTCCACTCAGCGGTCTGTTCGGCCCAACTTCGGTTAACAACGTACCTGCCGATATTGCTGTATCCCTCGCCCGCCTGATGCCAGGTAAAAGCGAGGTTATTACCAACGGTGACAGCGTTCTTCTAATTCAGCTTTGCAACAGAACAACGGACCTGAGCGGCCCCATCAAAGCCCAGCTTACCAACAATCTGTTTGGGCAAAAGCTGGGTAAACTGGCCGAAGGCTACTTGCTGGAACTACACCGCACAGCGATTATCGAGCAGCGATGACCCAAAAACCTGTTGCCCTGACCCTTGGTGAACCGGCGGGAATAGGGGGCGAAATATCGCTAAAAGCGTGGGCTACCCTGCGTGATGAACTACCGTTTTTTCTGATTGCAGATGCCAGACATATGCAATCACTCGCGGATCTGTCCGGCGTACCCATCAAGGCTATTTCTGATCCGGCAGAAGCGACATCGGTGATGCCACACGCTCTGCCTGTGTTGGACCACCCCCTGCCTGCCCCCGTAGTAGGTGGCGCACCCAATGCGCAAAATGCGGTTGAAGTCGTGGCCATGATAAAACGTGCGGTCGATCTGGCACAATCAGGGCAGGCTTGCGCCGTTACCACCAACCCTATCCATAAGAAAGCGCTGCAAGACGGGGCGGGGTTCGCCTTCCCCGGGCATACTGAATACCTCGCCAGTCTTGCAAATGTTGAGCGCCCCATCATGATGATAAGCGCACCGGAACTGCGCGTGGTGCCGGTAACGATCCACATTTCCATTCGCAAAGTTCCCAAGGTTCTGGATGCAGCACTGTTAGAACAAACCATCCGCGTGACGCATCTGGCCATGATCAATGATCTAGGCATAAGTGCCCCGCGTATTGCCGTCGCCGGGCTTAACCCACATGCAGGTGAAGAAGGCACGATGGGGACCGAGGAAATTGATTTCATCACCCCGACGCTGGATAAACTTCGCGCGGAAGGCATGAATTTGACAGGACCGATGTCCGCAGACACCATGTTCCACCCCGCCGCGCGCGAACGCTATGATCTGGCGGTTTGCATGTACCATGATCAGGCGTTGATCCCTATCAAGACGTTGAATTTTTCGGCAGGTGTTAACACAACTTTGGGGCTGCCATTCATCAGAACCTCGCCAGACCACGGCACTGCGTTTGATATCGTTGGCAAGAACATCGCCGACCCGCAGTCTTTGATCGAGGCCCTGCGAACCGCAACCGAAATGGCCAAACATCGGGGAACGATATGAGTATTGCCCAGGATGGCCTGCCGCCGCTTCGTGAAGTCATCGCCGATCACGGTTTGAATGCGCGCAAAGCCTTGGGGCAGAATTTTCTGCTGGACTTGAACCTGACCTCGAAAATTGCCCGCCGTGCCGGGGATTTAACCCAGTGCGATGTGCTGGAAATCGGCCCTGGCCCTGGCGGTTTGACGCGCGCATTGTTGATGGAGGGGGCGCGTAAGGTCGTTGCTATTGAAATGGACCATCGCTGTCTTGCGATACTTGATCAAGTTTCCACAGCCTACCCCAACCGCCTTGAGGTGATCGAGGGGAACGCCTTGGAGATTAATCCGCTTCCCCATTTGACGGCCCCGATACGGGTTGTGGCAAACCTTCCATATAATGTAGGAACGGAGCTATTGGTCCGCTGGTTAACCCCGCCGACATGGCC
>DFBD01000164.1:18719-20243 GCA_002367255.1 Rhodobacterales bacterium UBA3089
CTGGCGCAATGGCGCACAGATGCAAGACTGGCGTTTGAAATTTCGCCGCAAGCCTTCACACCGCCGCCAAAGGTAACATCAGCCGTTGTGCATCTGGAAAGGTTGGAGGAACCGCGTTTTCCTGCGGATGCCAAAGACCTGTCGCGAACCGTTTCGCTGGCCTTCGGGCAACGCCGCAAGATGTTGCGTGCGAGTTTGAAGTCGCTGGGAAAGGATATTGAGGAACGTATTCGCGAGGCCGATATAGATCCAACCACGCGCGCCGAGCAGGTCTCCGTTGAAGAATTCTGCCGCTTAAGCCGCATCCTGTTCCCGAAATAAATCAACCAGGCTGAGGTTGATCCTCGGCTGCCTGATTAACCTCGTTCGAGGATTCTTTTGCAGGTTTACGACGTGGCCCACGGTTACGCGGCTTATTCTCGGGCGTTGCTACCATATGCTCGCCAATTTCCGGTTGCTCGCTCTCAACTGGTGTGAAGCTTTCGCCAACCTCTGGCTGCTGATTTTCGGCCTTGGCCTGTTCTTTTTGCCGTTGCTGCTGCGCTTGGCGTGCCTGCTGTTCAGCTTGGCGTTCGGCTTGCTGCGCTTGTTGCTCGGCTTGGCGTTCAGCGATCTGGCGCTGTGCCACCTGCAAAATGCGGCTGTAATGTTCCGCGTGCTGCTGGAAACTTTCGGCGGCCACACGATCATCGGCCATCAAGGCATCATGCGCCAATCCACTATATTTCTCGATGATTTGCTGCGGCGTGCCGCGCACACGTCCTTCGGGACCGGCGCTATCGAACACGCGGTTTACGACGTTGCCGGAAGTGTTACTGCTCCGGCGGTTACTATTCTTATTTCTCGAACGGGATTTGTTTGAAGGTCTCATGCTCATAATTTCTGAAGTGTGGGATTTAGGGATATGCACAAAAGTGTGCAGACAGTCTCGCGTGAAATTCCCAATATGGGGTTAACGTTTCCACTCTCAACGAGAGAACCGTCAAGGCTCAATCTCGGGTGGATGAGTCAATTTACACCGTCAGGCACATTGATAACAAGAGGAAAAAGATCGCAACTGCGTTAAATAGGCAAAAAACAGTCGTTTCTCTACTTTCTGACCGCCACAATGCGGTCTTTACCACCCAAATCTTGCGACACCACTACATTCGCGAATCCGGCAGCCTTAAAAATCTCGACCACGCTCGTCCCTTGTGTATGCCCTATTTCGAATAAGGCCAAACCGTCGTCAGCCAGAAACTGGTCCAGCATCGATGCAATCGTGCGATAGGATGCCAATCCGTCGCCCCCGGGTGTCAGGGCTAAAAACGGCTCCCAATTACGGACATCGGGGGAAAGCGTGCCCATCTCTGCTGCGGCTATATAAGGTGGGTTTGACACAATCAGGTCAAACTGTCCGGCAACAGCGTCAAACCAGTTCGAAACGATGAAATTCACCCGATCCGCCACATCATGCGCGGTTGCGTTCTTGGTGGCAATCGCGATGGCTTCGGCGCTGATATCAACGGCAATTGCGCGGGTCTC
>DFBD01000164.1:20280-25341 GCA_002367255.1 Rhodobacterales bacterium UBA3089
AGAATACGTTGGGACGGACCGTTCTGTAACGCAGCTTCGATCAGGGATTCCGTTTCCGGCCGAGGGTCCAAAACGTCTGGTGTTACATTAAACCAGCGGCCCCAAAACTCGCGACCGCCAATAATCTGGCTGACCGGTTGGAACTTCTCGCGCGATGCAAGATACCCGTCGAATGTACGGAAAACATCTGGATGAACCTCTTCGTTTTCCATCAGAATCAAACGGGAAGGCTCGCACTCCATCACATGGGCCAGAAGAACACGTGCATCGACATCCGCATTCGGAATGCCCGCGTCCGTTAACCATGCAGTAGCAGTCGTTAACGCTTCATGAACAGTAACACTCATGGATCCAGCTCCGCCAGTTTTTCAGCTTGATCTGCGGCGGTTAACGCCTCGATCAACTCGTCCAGGTCGCCCTGCATGATTTGATCAAGCTTATACAAAGTCAGGTTAATTCGATGGTCCGTCACCCTGCCCTGTGGGTAGTTATAGGTGCGGATCCGTTCGGAGCGATCACCAGACCCGATCTGCCCTTTACGGGCAGCTGACCGTTCATCATCGACCTTTTGACGCTCCAGATCATAGAGCCGCGTGCGCAATACCTGCATCGCTTTCACGCGGTTAACGTGTTGGGATTTCTCGGACGAGGTGACGATAATTCCCGTTGGAAGGTGCGTTATGCGCACGGCGGAATCCGTGGTGTTCACGTGCTGCCCACCCGAACCAGATGCCCGCATGGTGTCGATACGGATGTCGGTCGCCGGAATATCGATGTCTACATCATCGGCCTCTGGCAATACGGCAACGGTTGCCGCCGATGTATGAATGCGCCCACCTGATTCCGTAGTAGGTACACGCTGCACGCGGTGTACGCCGGATTCGAACTTCATCACCGCAAAAACGCTGTCCCCTTTGACGTTCACCACCACTTCTTTGTATCCGCCAACGTCGGAGGATGCTTCTTCGACGATCTCGAATTTCCAGCCACGACCTTCGCAAAACTTTTGGTACATGCGCAGCAAGTCGCCGGCGAACAATGCTGCCTCGTCACCACCTGTTCCGGCACGAATTTCCAAGATGGCCGGACGATGGTCCGCCTCGTCTTTTGGAATAAGTGCCAGTGTGATCGCCCGTTCGGCGCCCGGTAACTTATCCTTAATCTCTTGCAACTCGTCTTGGGCCAGCCCCCGCATTTCAGGGTCGTCCAACATCGCAGTCGCCTCGACCTGCGCTTCCAGATAACCTTGATAAGCGTCAATTTGCTCGACCACAGGTTTGAGTTCTGAATACTCGCGACCAAGGGCCGCCAGCTCGTTGGCCTCGGCACCGCCCGACAGTTTTGCCTCGATGTACGCGAAGCGCTGCCGGATCATTTCCAGTTTGTCAGCTGCAATCATTTTAAAGCCGTATTATTGTTCAAACGACTGAAGCGTGTTAACCCACGCCAACACCCGTTTTTCGTTCACGCCAAGATCATCATAGCCGAACCGTGACTGCGAATAGATCGCAATCGTCGAGTTACCACCATTCAAGTCGATAAATTTCACAGAAATATAATCCGGCAAATTCAAGCTTTGGCTACGCTGAACATATGTCATCCAACCCTCTTCCGGCGAACCGGCGATACGCTTGGTTTTAGGCTGCCTCAGCACATAATCATCAAAGGCTTTGGCCATCAATGTCGGGTTGACCGTATAAACCGGTGAAGGCCTATCGACGAATTCTTCGGTCAACGCAGGTGGGGCCATACGAAAACTGTGCGGCTGAACCGATTGGGGAACCGTCAATGGATCCACATGCCAAACCGCAGCGTCGTGTTCCACCGTGCTGACAAAGTAAAAAAGACCGCCAGCTGCCCCGATAGTCAAAAAGATTAAGAAAATTGCCATTCGAACCATTATAATTTTGCCACGTTATCCGCAGCCCCCTGCTCAGCTTCAATCTGTTGCGCTCTGGCTTCAACCATTTCTACTATGTGATCGACCATATCCGCATTATCCCGTTTATGGTCCTGTTTACCAGCCAAATATACCATGCCAGATCCAGCCCCGCCGCCAGTGAAGCCGACATCGGTCATCAACGCCTCGCCCGGGCCATTTACCACGCAGCCGATTATCGACAGGCTAACGGGTGTGTGGATGTGCGCAAGGCGGTTTTCCAGCTCGCCGACAACTTTAATCACGTCGAATCCTTGGCGCGCGCAAGACGGGCACGAGATGATGTTTACGCCGCGATGTCGTAATCCCAGAGATTTCAAAATTTCAAAGCCGGCTTTAACCTCTTCAACCGGATCAGCAGAAAGCGAGACCCTGATTGTATCGCCAATCCCCATCCACAGTAGATTACCCAAGCCGATAGCGGATTTGACAGTACCGGAAACAAGCCCCCCTGCCTCGGTTATTCCGAGGTGGATCGGCGCGTCGGTCATATCGGCCAAACCCTGATAGGCTGCCGCTGTCATGAAAATGTCGGATGCTTTTAGCGAAATCTTATAATTCTGGAAGTCGTTATCCTCAAGAATACGGATATGATCCATGCCGCTTTCGATCATCGCATCCGGGCAAGGCTCGCCGTATTTATCTAACAGGTGCTTTTCCAAAGAACCGGCATTCACACCGATACGAATGGCACACCCGTGGTCTTTCGCAGCTTTTATTACTTCCCTCACACGTTCGGGTGACCCGATATTACCGGGGTTGATGCGCANNCGTTTGTAGTGGAAATGGATATCCGCCACGATCGGCACTGGGCTTGCCTTTACGATCTCGGCCATGGCTGCCGAGGAAGGCACATCAGGGCACGAGACACGTACAATATCCGCCCCAGCTTCTGCACACGCCCGAACTTGCGCAATCGTCGCTTTGGCGTCCGACGTTAACGTATTGGTCATAGTCTGCACGGTAATCGGAGAATCCCCACCAACCGGCACGTTGCCCACATGAATAACGCGGCTTTTACGACGTTCAATATCGCGCCATGGACGAATAGGGTTATGCGACATACGCGATTTCCAATTTATACATGTTTCTTAGGGAATTGATAAAGCCGATCACGGCCAATGTCACCCCATCCAATTCAGGATTGCTATTGGCTTAGGCGTGCCACGTTCTGGCTCCGCCATGCATCGGCAGCAACCTGTAGCGCAACGGAAGGATTGGCAACCTCGGTCATGGTTCCCGCAACAGAGGTCGGTAAAAGCGCGATATCCCGCACGACGGCATCGGTACTGCTGAGCGGTCCATAAGCCTCGTCGTCAACCATTACGTAGACAGAAGTCGCATTACCTGCCCGCAAATACGCGGTAGGCGCATCGCTGGGCATTGAATACTGTTCGCCCGCGGCAAGGATTTTTTCAAAAATAATCGTTCCGTTTTCCTGGTAAACCCGCACCCACGCCTCTTGCACAGCAACGATACTTACGCTTGGCACATATGGGGTTTCACTAACGCGCGGGGAACCTTCGGTAACAGCAACAACATCGGCTTCGACTAGATCCGCCACTTCAAGCGCTGCAACGTCGGCGTCTTTCGCGTCTGGGTTAATCGCGAAAATCGGGCCGTCACGCGGTTGAACCACAGGGATATCCAATTCGCGGCGCGAATACAGGATCGAAGGATCAGCGGCAAGCTCGATGCTCGACGCAAGGAAACCATCGGAACCGCTAATGCTTGCACCACCCAGATTATCCGGCTCGAACGCGACCATCGGATTATCCTCGATAGGAGCGAATTCGACCCGCTGGATGTCTTGCAAAACGAACCACGCGCCATAGCCCAAAACCGCAACCACAGCCGCCAAAACCACCGCAGGTCCAGCAGCCGCAACCGTTGCGCCGGTCGTACTGACACGTCCGTCCACACCGTTGCCCGGCATATTCGGAATCCAGGATTGTGGGTCTGTTATAGGCTGCACGCCCGGATTTTTCTTTTTCGTGGGCACCCCGCCCAGTTCCACGCTTGCGCTTTGGAAGCGCGCCTCGACACAGAAACGTGCGAATGTGACCTCTGGATCCAGCTCCAGATAACGCGCATAGGACCGCACGTACCCAGCTACAAAACTGGCGTTTGGAAAGACCGAAACATCGCAACTTTCAATCGCGGAAATATACGCAGCCTTGACGCGCAACTCGCGCTGGACATCCAGCAAAGACTTGCCGAGCGTGGCGCGTTCTCCGCGCAACTCATCCCCCAGTTTTTGCTCGAAAGAGTCAAAACCGCCAAGGGTTATATCGAAGGGCGTGTTGCTCATTAGCCTGCTTGTATAATTGTAGCCTCGGTGCATATTTACCCCAACACCGCGAAAACACAAGGGTTCCATGGCGTTAGTGGGAAACTTATATCACCTTTTTTGTAAATTTGTGCAAAAAATAACCCTGCTTGCGAACGCCTAGGGCATTTAGGTCGCAAAACGGCGGTTTTACGCCTATGCGCTAAGTTCCGTCCGGTTCAATTCGCAATACTGCCAAAGGGAATCTAGCGACCGTACGAGGTGATCCATCATCTTTGGATCATGCACCGGTGAAGGTGTAAATCGCAGCCGCTCAGTACCACGCGGAACCGTCGGGAAGTTGATCGGTTGCACGTAAATTCCGAAATCCTCCAGCAGACGATCCGACAGACTTTTGCATTTCACCGGATCGGCGACCAGTACAGGCACGATGTGACTGCCATTCTCCATGACCGGCAAACCTAACGTTTTTAGCCGCAATTTCAATACCTTGGCCGCATTTTGCTGCGCATCACGCAGTTCCTGATGCTCCTTCAAATACCGAACCGAGGCCGCAGCCCCCGCCGCAACCGCTGGCGGAAGCGACGTCGTAAAGATAAAGCCGGGCGCGTAAGAGCGCACCGCATCCGCCATCTTGGCCGATGTCGCGATATACCCCCCCATCACACCGTAGGCCTTGGCCAGCGTGCCGTTGATAATGTCGATCCGGTCCATCAAACCATCGCGCTCGGCAACGCCACCACCGCGCGGTCCGTACATGCCAACTGCGTGTACTTCGTCAATATATGTCAGAGCATTAAATTCGTCTGCCAGATCACAAATTGCTTCGATC
>DFBD01000125.1:0-808 GCA_002367255.1 Rhodobacterales bacterium UBA3089
TAATCCCCCCATTTTTAATGGGGTCCGCTAGTAGAATTACGCGGCCATTTTCAGTTTCATAGCGGGTGTGATCCCGCCTATGCCCATGTTGGGGCGGTCATTGTTATATGTCCAGAGCCAATCTGTGGCCTGTTCCTGAGCCTCCTCTATTGTTTCAAAGATGTTCTGGTCCAGCCATTCATGGCGGACTGTTCGGTTGTAACGTTCAATGTAGGCATTCTGTTGCGGCTTCCCCGGCTGGATGTATAGGATGTGAATGCCTGCCTTCGCTGCCCACGCCATCAGTTTGCCGCTGACGTATTCTGGGCCATTGTCCACCCGAATAATCTGCGGCTTTCCCCGCCACTCAATAATCCGGTTCAGGCTGCGCACCACTCGCTCGGCAGGCAGAGAGAAGTCCACCTCGATACTTAACCCTTCGCGGTTAAAGTCATCCAGCACGTTCAGGGTGCGGATGCTGCGGCCGTCTGCAAGCTGGTCCGCCATGAAGTCCATTGACCAAGTATGATTGGCTATATCCGGCACCGCCAGTGCGTCCGGCTTATCCCGTTTCAAGCGTTTCTTTGGCCTGATCCGCAGGTTCAGCTCCAGTTCGCAGTAAATCCGGTAGACGCGCTTATGGTTCCAGCCAAAGCCTTTCACATTCCGCAGATACAAAAAGCACAGGCCAAAGCCCCAGGTGCGGCGGTTGTCGGTTAGCTTCTCTAGCCAATCTGCAATCTCGGCATTCTCGTCGCTTAGCTTGCGGTCATAACGGTAGCAACTTTCGCTGATCTGGAACGTTCGACAGGCCAACGCAATGCTGACC
>DFBD01000125.1:859-7371 GCA_002367255.1 Rhodobacterales bacterium UBA3089
TCCTTGCGCAGGGATGGCCGTTTTACTTTTTTCCGAGCACTTCCTTTAGCAGATCATTTTGCATGCTCATCTCGGCATACATCCGCTTCAGGCGACGGTTCTCCTCAGTCAGCGACTTCATCTCCGACATCATAGAAGCGTCCATTCCGCCAAACTTTGATCGCCATTTATAAAAGCTGGCATTGCTCATGCCATGTTCTCGGCACAGTTCAGATACCGGCACACCGCTCTCGGCCTGCTTTAAAATACCCATGATCTGCGCGTCGCTGTATCGTGTCTTCTTCATCAAAATCTCCTCAAATTGTTATGCCGAGAAAATTCTACTTGTGAACACCACTAATTTTAGGGGGGGATTACCGGGGCAGGGCGCCGGTTTCCATATTTTCAACGATGACCATACTTGCCATGCCACCCCACCGGGAATAACGGCACTTGCCGCCGTAGATTTCAGAAAGTTCCGACGGGTGAAAGGGCTTATGTTAGCCCCCTAAGTTTCCGACTGGTCACCCGTCTAATGTTTCCAGTTAGAGGGGAGGGTCAAGCGTGTGATGTTATTTCCAAGTTCGATCCAGCAAACTTAGCCAGTTTTCGTTGCACAGCTTAGCCATTAACGGTTCGTCAATGCCGTGTTGGCGCATGGCTTCGCGCAAATGCGTCAGTCCGGCAATATCCCCGATCGCATCCGGTATCTGTGCTCCGTCAAAGTCCGAACCCAACCCCACGCGGTCTTCCCCCAGATGTGTGATCAGATGATCGAGGTGCCACATCATCAAATCCAGACTCACATCCGTTTTCATCTGCCCGTCAGGTCGCAAAAACGCCACCGCGAAGTTGAGTCCGACCATGCCGTTACTGTCCTTGATCATAGCCAGCTGATCGTCGGTCAAGTTCCGCGCATGTGGACTGATCGCGTGACAATTTGAATGGGTCGCCACCAATGGCGCATCGCTGATCTTGGCGATATCGCGCACGCCTGCCGCATTCAGATGCGACAGATCCAGCATAATTCCCAAACGATTACATTCGCGCACCAGATCCTTGCCGGCATTCGTTAACCCTGGGCCAATCTCGCCATCGGATGGATAACGGAATGGCACGCCATGACCGAACGCCGTAGGGCGGCTCCAGACCGGCCCCAGCGAACGTAACCCCAAGTCATACATCTTTCCCAGCATATCGAGGTCGGTATCGATCCCCTCGGCCCCTTCTATGTGCATGATCGCGGCCATTACCCCGGTGTTAAGACATTCCCGAATTTCCGCAGTTGTCGTGCAAACTTTCAGCGCCCCGTCGGCCTCTAGCTGGCGCAAAATTTCGGCCTGCGCCAACATGATCGGTTCGGCTTCTGCCTGCGCAACAGGCGCGGGCAAAGGCAGGTCGTATTCGGGCTGCCGCATCATCTCGTAAAAGTGGTCAAAATCCCCCGGCGAGGGGATGTAAATTGCGAAAAAACCACCGCCAAACCCGCCAATGCGGGATTTAGGCACATCAATATGTGCGTCGTATCCGTCCGTGAACTTTTTTCGCGCACCCACGCCAGCCTTCATTTGCAAAGACAGAACATCGTTATGGCCATCAAATATCGGGGGGAATGTATTGCTTGTCATCTGTGCCTCGGACGTTAGTTTCAGAGGCGTTTACTCTTTGGTAAAAATCAGAGAAATGCAAATAAAATCCAAGGTGTCACAAAATTCAGCCTGCGGAATGCCGCGCACGGCCGCGCTTAAAGGCAAGTGGCATAATACCTGCCCCCCCGAATCAGTTCATTATAACAAAGGCCGAAATTACTGTTTAAGCCAGGTCTCCGTGTCGCATTGTGCATCGGCAGTGGTGCATCCTTCGATCGCAAGCGCATCGTTGGTGATCAATACCGCACCCGTATAGGTCATAAATTTGGGCATATTGGGGTGCTTCATACCATTCCCGCCCCAGATTCCATCATCTTGCAGGGTAAGGCCGCCGCACATCTCGAAACCGTCGCCGACACGAGTACAATACATCAGGCCCTCATCTGTGGTGCGGACCAAAATGAACTCCTCGTTATTACGCAGGTAAACCCCTATGATTTCAGCGCTTACGCTGGTTGCGAAGGATGCTGCGCCTAAAACCAGTGCAATAGCAGTAGAAGTAAATTTGCTCATGTCGCTCTCCCGGTGGGTATATTCAACTTTTCAGGGTCTACGGTATAATAGAATTAGTTAATAAACAAACAGCTTTGTAGGGTATCGCGACGCGAGGCCCCCCCAAACTAGCGCGGCTTTGGTTGCTGTCCGTTATTCGTGACGGGTGAAATACTATGGGTCCCTTAATCATCCATCTTCAGCGCATTAATAAACGCCTGCTGCGGGATGGCTACTTTGCCGAACTCGCGCATCTTCTTTTTACCCTTTTTCTGCTTGTCCAACAATTTGCGCTTACGGGTCATGTCGCCGCCATAGCATTTGGCGGTCACGTCTTTGCGCAAAGCCGAGATCGTTTCACGGGCGATAATCCGTCCGCCGATCGCGGCCTGAATGGGCACTTTGAACATATGCTGCGGGATCAGTTCCTTTAACTTGGCGCACATGGCGCGGCCGCGGGCTTCGGCGCGGGCGCGGTGGACCATGGTGGACAGAGCATCAACCGGCTCGTCGTTCACCAGAATCTGCATCTTTACCAATTGGTCTTCGCGGTAAGCCTCGATTTCATAATCAAAGCTGGCATAACCCTTGGTCACGGATTTCAGGCGGTCGTGGAAATCGAAAACCACCTCGTTCAATGGCAGATCGTAAACCACCATCGCGCGGGAACCGACATAGGTCAGGTCTTTCTGAATCCCGCGACGATCCTGACAAAGTTTCAGCACGTCGCCCAGATAATCGTCCGGCACAAGGATGGTCGCCTTGATGCGTGGTTCCTCGATATGGTCAACCAGTGTCACGTCCGGCATATCGGCGGGGTTGTGCAGCTCGATCACCGTGCCATCGCGCATGTGCACTTGATAAATCACCGACGGGGCGGTGGTGATCAGGTCAATGTCGTATTCGCGTTCAATGCGGTCGCGCACGACCTCGAGGTGCAACAGCCCAAGGAAACCACAGCGGAACCCGAACCCAAGTGCCGCGGAACTTTCAGTTTCAAAACTGAACGAGGCGTCATTCAACGCCAGCTTCTCGATACTCTCGCGAAGGTCCTCGAATTCGGCGGCATCAACGGGGAACAGCCCACAGAACACCACCGGCTGCGCGGGCTTAAAGCCGGGCAGAGCCTCCGTCGTGCCATTTTTCTCGTGCGTAATCGTATCACCCACACGGGTATCGCGAACCTGCTTGATGCTGGCTGTCAGGAACCCCAACTCGCCTGGGCCGAGGCTGTCGACGTTCTCCATTTCGGGCTTGAAAACGCCAACACGATCCACCGGGTAAACGGCATTCGTGGCAATCATCCTGATCTTGTCGCCCTTTTTCAGACGCCCGTCGATCACACGGATCAAAACGACAACGCCCAAATAGGCGTCATACCAACTGTCCACCAGCATTGCCTTTAGCGGCGCGTCTTCCACGCCCTCGGGCGCAGGTAGGCGCGTTACTATGGCTTCGAGCACCTCGGGAATGCCAATGCCGGTTTTTGCCGAAATCATCACAGCGTCCGATGCATCGATTCCGATCACATCTTCGATCTGTTCACAAACGCGTTCAGGTTCGGCGGCGGGCAGATCGATCTTGTTCAGAACCGGAATAATCTCGTGATCCGCTTCGATCGCCTGATACACATTTGCCAAGGTCTGGGCCTCGACACCTTGCGCGGCATCGACCACCAGCAAGGACCCCTCAACCGCCCGCATGGAGCGGCTGACCTCATAGGCGAAATCCACGTGGCCCGGGGTGTCGATCAGGTTCAGAACGTAATCCTCGCCATCATTCGCATGATAATCAATCCGCACGGTATTGGCCTTAATGGTTATCCCGCGCTCGCGTTCGATATCCATAGAGTCCAGCAACTGCGCCTTCATATCCCGATCTGCCACCGTATTGGTGGACTGGATCAGCCGATCAGCGAGCGTCGATTTACCGTGGTCAATATGCGCCACGATGGAGAAATTACGGATTTTGCTTAGGTCTGTCATGGGAAGGGGGTATGCGTGGGTTTTTGTGGGGGGTCAAGGGGGTTGCGTATGTATGCGGGGTTTCGCATGCTGACGGGATATATGGGAGTTTTACTTTGGTTGAAGTGGCGGATAGGCAAGGCTTGGAGAAATGGCTGGAGGGTAAGCCGCGTGAGGTGCCTATCATGATCTCTGCCCGCGTTGCATCGCGTGTATTTCCGCATGCAATCAACGGTGAGTTAGAGACAAACTCGAGAAAATATGAATCGACAATTATTATTGCACGCGCGCTTCTGGTTTCTTCGGTAGCCGCTTATGCAGGTACCGAAGAAACCAAACAGGCCGCTACCACCGCTGCTACCGCTTTTGACGCCAATACCGCCTATGTCTCCACCGACGCTGCAGCATACTCCGTCAGCGTCACCGCCACCGTCTTCGCTGCCGTCACCACCGCTGGCACCACCGCCGCCTTCGCGGCTGCCGCCGCAGCTACCACCGCTACTACGGCCGCCTTCATCTCCGACGCCGCTTGGATGGAAATTTCGAAGGAACTGACCGCATTCGACGAAGGCTTGGAAATAGAAGAGGTGTTGGGCCTGCCTCTATGGGCTGGTGAAAACCCTCTCGCAGAACTCTGGCAAGAAATGCGGGCTTACCTGAATGGCGAACCTGTAAACTGGTCTTTCTGGATCGATTGGTATCAACGCATCCTCGATGGTAGTCCGCAAAACTGGGAAATGCTGGAAGAAATCGCCCTGATTGACCCCGAGGACTGGGACAAGGGCGCGGAACATGTGAACGGGATGATTGCGGGGATACAGGCGCGGTATGCGGTTAAGGAAACTGTTGAGGCTGCACAAAAGGTTCTGACGGAGTATCCGGTTGCCGCTGCGCAAATGGGACACAACAACCCGCCGGAAGACATTGAGGATGACCTTTTTACCGACGAGGATGCAGTATTTGTTCAAAAGATGCTGGATGATATTGGCGAGGAAAGTGAAAGTATCGAGCCGGATGTTTCGCGTTTGCGCACGGCCGCCGATGGTTTGGGTGCAGTTATCCGCAAGATTAGTGTTTGGCTGGCCAAGGTGTCTGGCACTGCTTTTTTTGGAACGCTTGCAACCAGTGCCGTGATGAAGGTCGATGACCCTTTGTTTGCCTATTTGAAGAAGCTTTCAGAAGCTTTGCAACCTGTCATCGAAGCAATCGGAAAGTGGTTACCGTTTATCGGTGGGTGAATCACCCACCCTACGTCAAACTCAAATACCCCGCCTACCGAAACGCCCCAGAAGGGGCGGGAACGGCGCTGAGTTCATGCACAATGGTGCGGCCCATGACAACGCGTGGGGATGAGCGGTTGAAGTATTTTGATCTACGAAATTTGGTATTTCCTTTAGCGGATGCAGCCATGTGTATGCAGTCAGAAACGTGCTCTTCTGGTATTTACCGAGCTTATTGCGGGGTTGGCGGTACATCGGTATCGGGTTTGTGATGCTCTTGCATCGAAATACATTTTTCCAGCCATCCAGCTTCTTCGGAACTTAGGCGAAGGCCAAGCTTCGTGCGACGCCACAGAATGTCCTCGGCAGTTCGTGCGAACTCATGATCCGTTAACCAGTCCACTTCGGCTTCGGTCAGGGTTGCGCCGAAATCCTCGCCGAGGTCTTCTTTACGGCTCGCCCCTTCAAGTAGGTTTGCCGCGTCCGTGCCGTAGGTTCGAATAAGGCGGCCCGCCCAGAAATGGTCAAGAAACGGGAAATCTTGTATTAGCGCCTCGATCAAATCTTGCACGCCGTTCACGGGGAAATCGCCGCCCGGTAGGTGGGCGTGTTTGGTCCACTTGCCTCGTGCATCGGGGAAAAACGGGGCGAGTTTGGCTAGCGCCGCCTCGGACAAGCGGCGGTAGGTGGTGATCTTGCCGCCAAATACGTTCAGCAGTGGCGCACCGTCATTGCGGAGGGTTAAGACGTAGTCTCGCGTCGCTTCGGTCGCCGAACTTGCGCCGTCATCGTAAAGCGGGCGCACGCCGGAATAGGACCAGACGATATCCGAGCTTTCGACCGGACGCTCAAAGTATTCGGATGCGAACTTTCTGAGGTAATCCGCCTCTTCTTTCGTACAAACAGGATTGGAGGGGGCGCCGTCGTGATCTTGGTCGGTTGTGCCGATCAATGTAAAATCATCTTCGTAGGGAATCGCAAAAATTATGCGATTATCGCTGCCTTGGAAAAAGTAGGCGCGGTCGTGATCGAATAGCTTTTTGGTGACGATATGGCTACCCCGAACCAAACGCACCCCTTCGCGGGTCTCCAGTTTCACAGCGTTTTTGATAATATCCGCCACCCATGGGCCGCCAGCGTTCACCAGTGCTTTGGCATATACATCACGCTCGCCATTCTCGTCGCTTAGAGTGATTTTCCAAAGGTCG
>DFBD01000125.1:7444-11833 GCA_002367255.1 Rhodobacterales bacterium UBA3089
TGCCGCATCTCGGGCGTTCAGAATGACGAGGCGAGAATCTTGCACCCAGCAATCCGAATACTCGAACGCTTTGGCAAATTTGGCCTTTAGGGGCCTCCCGACTTCGTCTTGTGTGAGGTTCACGGAGCGCGTGCCCGGCAGAATTTTTCGCCCACCCAGATTATCATAAATGAACAACCCTAAACGGATCAGCCACGCAGGGCGCATTTCTTTATGCAAAGGCAGAACAAAGCGCATGGGCCAACTGATGTGGGGCATAGCTTGCAGTAGAACTTCGCGTTCGACCAGTGCTTCACGGACCAAACGGAACTTATAGTATTCCAGATACCGCAACCCACCGTGGAACAGTTTGGTCGATGCCGAAGAGGTGGCCGAGGCCAGATCATTCATTTCGGCCAAGGCGACGTTTAACCCGCGGCCCGCAGCATCACGGGCAATCCCGCAACCATTAACACCGCCGCCGATTATCATTATGTCATATGGTTTAGTTTTAGTCATAATCCTCATGTCCATAAATTAACGCGCGTGTCATTCAAGTATGTGACGAAAGTAAGTTCGCAATGTTCGTTTTGTTTTCGTTTGAATGATGAATACCCGTTTTAAGCTAAAATGAACAGCCCGAATATATATGACTATCGTGTGGCATGCGATTTCGTTGGGGCAAAACTGAACGTGGTTTTAGACTGCTGTCAGGCCAGCTTGGCGCCTAACAGGCTGCTTTCCAGAAGGTGTTTGGTGTACGAGTGCTGCGTTCGCATCGCACGCATGTCGTCAATCGTCAGAGTTTCAACAATTTCGCCCAATTGCATCACAGCGATGTCGGAGCAAATATGCCCGACGACAGCCAGATCGTGGCTAACCATCAGGTAGGTCAGGCTGTGTTCATCCCGTAAATCTGTTAACAGATTAAGGATTTCTGCCTGCACGGACACATCAAGCGCGGAGGTCGGTTCGTCTAGCAACAGGACTTCGGGTTCGGGGGCAAGTGCGCGCGCAATCGCCACGCGTTGACGTTGCCCGCCCGACAGTTGGTGCGGGTAGCGAAATCGGAACGAGGGGCCAAGGCCCACGTCGTCCAGAAGTTTGGTAATGCGCGTATCAATGTCCTTGAAACCATGCAACGACAAGGTTTCGCTTAGTACCTGATCCACCGAGTGGCGTGGATGCAGCGAGGCGTACGGGTCCTGAAATACCATCTGGACTTTACGATAGAATGTGCGGCTTCGCTTTGGGCCAAGGGGCTCGCCGCCAACCTCCATCCGGCCGTCCCATGTCGGGGCGAGGCCCATGATGGCGCGCAGGATGGTGGATTTACCGGACCCGCTTTCACCAACGAGACCGAAACTGCCCCCCTTGGACACGGATAGGCTAGCGCCTTTGACTGCATCTACACGTTCTTCGTATTCGCCAAACCAGACGTTCAGGTCTTCAATCAGAATTTCACTCATGCGCTTACACTCGGTTCATCGGCCCATGCAGGGTCGCGTTGCAAGACTTGCAGGCGATCCTTTGGCGCATCCAGGCGGGGCAGGGAGTTCAACAGGCCTTGGGTGTAGGGGTGCTGCGCTTCGTGCAGTTTGTCGGCGGCGAGGGTTTCAACCACCCGCCCGGCATACATGATCAACACGCGGTCGCAGAAGCTGGACACTAGATTAAGGTCGTGGCTGATGAAAATCAGACCCATGCCGCGATCTTTCACCAGCTTGTCCATGATCTCTAACACTTGCATTTGCACGGATACATCAAGGGCCGAGGTGGGCTCGTCGGCGATCATGATTTTGGGATCGGGGATCAGCATCATGGCGATCATGATGCGTTGACCCATGCCGCCGGAAACCTCGTGCGGGTACATGTTATAGACACGTTCAGGGTCACGGATGGCGACGGCTTCCAGCATCTCGATCGATTTGCGTTTAGCTTCGGATTTGGAGACTTTGGCGTGTAGGCGATAGGCCTCGGATATCTGTTGCCCGACGCGCATCACGGGGTTCAGCGAGAATTTCGGATCCTGCATAATCATCGATATCTGCTTGCCACGCACACCGCGCATTTCTTTTTCGGAGCGGCCCAACAGGTCCACCCCTTCTAAATCCAACTTGTCGGCGGTGACCATTCCGGGCGAACGGATCAGGCGCAGGATAGCGCGGCCAGTCATGGATTTACCCGAGCCTGACTCACCAACAATTCCCAACCGCTCCTTACCAAGCGAGAAACTCACACCACGCACAGCATCGAAAATGCCGTTGCGGGTCGGGAATTTCACCCACAGGTTTTCAATATCCAGAAGGTTGCTCATGATTTGCCCTCCTTAGGATCAAGCACATCGCGCAGGCCGTCACCCAACAAGTTAAATGCGAGCGAGACGGTGAAAATTGCAAGGCCGGGCATAGTTGCCACCCACCAATGGTCGAGGATGAATTTGCGCCCCTCGGAAATCATCGCACCCCATTCCGGCGATGGTGGTTGTGCGCCAAGGCCAAGGAAACCAAGACCGGCGGCAGCCAGAATGATACCCGCCATGTCCAACGTTACGCGAACAACGAGGGACGAGATACACAGCGGCCAGATATGTTTGGTGATAATTCTGAGCGGCCCGGCCCCTTGCAGGCGAACGGCGTTGATATAATCGGACCCACGGATCGTAAGCGTTTCTGCCCGGGCAATACGTGCATATGGGGGCCATGCGGTAAGCGAGATCGCCAATACTGCATTCTCGATCCCCGCACCAAGAGCCGCGACAAAAGCCAGCGCAAGAACCAGTCGGGGGAAAGCAAGAAATATATCCGTTATTCGCATCAGGATAACATCAGCCCAACCGCCGGCATAGCCAGCCACAGTGCCAACAAACAGTCCTGCAATCGGTGCAATAATTGCCACAAGTGTCACGATATACAGCGTAATTCGCGACCCATAGAGTAGACGGCTTAGGATATCGCGGCCCAGACTGTCGGAGCCAAGGATGTAGCCCTCGCTGCCCGGTGGCAACAGGCGTTCACTCAGATCCTGGATGAACGGGTCTTGCGGTGCCAGAAGGGGGGCCGCTGCTGCGATGACGACCAGAAACAGAAGGATACCAAGGCCGAACATCGCCATATGATTGCCTTTGAATGACAACCACGATTGATAAACAACCGAAAGCTTTGCATGTCGACGCGACGTAGGTGTGTCGGCCAGAAGCCATGCGCGAAGTCCTTGGGAGGATGGTTTTGTCACGCTCATTTAGCCCTCGGATCAAAGAATTTATAAAGAAGATCAGCGAAGATGTTTAACAGCACGAACACCAGTCCGACTACTACGGTTCCGCCCATCACAGCATTCATATCGGCCGACAACAGGGATGTCGTGATATAGGAGCCAATGCCGGGCCAGGAGAATATAATCTCGGTTAGAACCGAGCCCTCCAGCAAGCCCGCATAGCTAAGCGCAATCACCGTCACTAGCTGAACTTTGATGTTGCCAAAAGCGTGTTTCCATATAACCGCCGTTTCCGACATGCCCTTAACGCGGGCGGTCGTTACATATTCAGAGCTCAATTGTTCCAACATAAAGCTGCGTGTCATGCGGCTGATATAGGCCAGCGAGTAATACCCCAGTAGCGTTGCAGGCAATACGATATGTGAAAACGCGTTCTTGAATATCGTCCAATCCCCGGCCAAGGCTGAATCGATCAGGATCATTCCAGTTACTGGTGGGATAATGTCTTCATAGAAAATATCGAGTCTTCCGGGGCCACCGATCCAGCCTAGCATTCCATAGAATATCAACAACCCAATCAGGCCGATCCAGAACACGGGCATAGAATACCCGATCAACGCCACGACACGGGCAACCTGGTCAATCCATGTGCCGCGTTTTACCGCCGCCAAAACACCGAGTGGCACACCAATAACAACACCCATAATAGTGCCGAGCGTGGCCAGTTCCATCGTCGCAGGGAATACACGTTTAATGTCGTTCACAACGGGAAAACCGGTCCGAAGGGAAATACCAAAATCACCCTGCACAACGTCGCGTAAATAATAGAAAAATTGCACGATCAGCGGCCTGTCCAGCCCCAACGCACGAAAGGCTTCGTCATAAATCTCCTTGCTGGCGCGCTCGCCGACAATCGAGAGAACCGGGTCAACCGGCATGACACGCCCTATAAAGAAAGTAACGAATAGTAGGCCAAGCATAGTGACTGAAATCGTCACCACCGTTTAGCCCGTTTTTATCAGGGCACGTAGAAAGGACGACTTGCGCCGCCCTTTACTGATATTTGAAGCCATCGCCATTACTTGGATACAGCCCAGTAAGATACGGCTGTGATCGCGCCGCCAAGGTTCAGGCCTTGAACGTTTTCGGCACGGCCGGTTTGTTCAATTTTCTGATACACGATTGCGAAAGGCG
>DFBD01000233.1:0-273 GCA_002367255.1 Rhodobacterales bacterium UBA3089
CAGCAACGGGGTTTCGCCAGCCACTGGATTTATGGCGTTAACGCGGATGCCGTCGGGTGCCAGCTCAACGGCCATCGCTTTAGTCGCGGTAATCATCCAGCCCTTTGAGGCGTTATACCAGTTCAATTTAGGTCGAGGACTGACACCTGCCGTCGAAGCTACGTTCAGGATTGCGCCGGATCTGTTCCCCTTCATATGAGGCACGATGTATTTCGCGGTCAGGTAAACCGACTTGGCGTTGACGGCCAGCACGCGGTCGAATTCTTCTTCCGA
>DFBD01000233.1:280-1853 GCA_002367255.1 Rhodobacterales bacterium UBA3089
GGTGATGCCTGCGTTGTTCACCAGAATATCGAGAGTGTCGAAGGCAACGAAAGCCGCGTGTGCCATAGCGTGGACGCTGTCCGCGTTAGCCACGTCAACCTGTTGCGCGATACCACCGATTTCGTCTGCGATCGCTTGCGCCGCTTCAAGGTTGATGTCGGCGACCATCACGCGCGCACCTTCAGCGGCGAATTTGCGGGCAATGCCTGCGCCAAAACCTGATCCGCCACCGGTGACGATGGCTGTTTTTCCTGCGAGTCTCATGATGGTCTCCTATTTGGTTGGGGCTATGGTGGCGCTGTTGGTTTCATCCTGCAAGAACGTCAACCGTGGTGGGCTGCGACCGTTTTGAGGACCGAGAAACCGTATAGCGCCTCGAATCCTTTTTCGCGGCCGTGGCCGGATTTTCCAACGCCGCCGAAAGGCAGTTCTACGCCGCCGCCTGCGCCGTAGTTGTTAATGAAGACCTGCCCCGAGCGCACCGCCTTGGCCATCCGCATTTGGCGTGCGCCGTCGCGGGTCCAGATCGACGCCACCAGACCATAGGCGGTACTATTGGCGATACGCAGCGCGTCTTCTTCGGTGTCAAACGGGATGATTGCCTGTACAGGGCCGAAGATTTCGTTTTGGGCCAATGGGTCGTTTGGGTCGATGCCACCGTAAAGGGTTGGCGCGAAATAGTGGCCACCTGTAGGGGCGGCTTCCACAATGGAGGCTTGAGCAAGGATGCGTTCAGGGTTGGCAGCGGACACGAACCCTTCGACGATGTCCTTTTGGCGAGCCGAGATCAACGGGCCAACATCTAGGTCGTCCATCGCCGGGCCGACTTTTAGTTCCTTGTATCGCGCGGCCATCCTGTCCGTCAGTGTATCGTAAACCCCGCGCTGCACCAGAATGCGTGACGAGGCGGAACACGTTTGCCCTGCATTCTGCACACCTGCGTTCACCAAGAACGGCAGAGCGGCGTCTAGGTCAGCATCGTCAAACACGATTTGCGGGGATTTTCCGCCAAGTTCCAGCGTAACCGGCACAATCGCATCCGCCGCCGCTTTCTGGATCAGGCTGCCAACGCCGACCGACCCCGTGAACGAAATATGGTTGATGTCAGGATGGCCGGAAAGCGCTGCGCCTGCTTCCTCGCCCAAGCCCGGAACGACGTTTAGCGCCCCTGCCGGAAGGCCGGCTTCCTCGGCTATTTTGGCGAATGCCAGGGCGGTCAGGCAGGCTTCCTCGGCAGGTTTCAGCACCGCCGCATTTCCCATAGTTAACGCCGCCCCAACGGAACGACCGATGATCTGCATCGGGTAATTCCACGGCACGATATGCGCGGTTACGCCGTGTGGTTCGCGTAGGGTGTAAACGGTGTAACCATCCAGATAGGGGATAGTTTCGCCATGGATTTTATCCGCAGCACCGCCGTAAAACTCCATATACCTCGCCAGCGCCACCGCATCGGCGCGGGCCTGTTTTAGGGGTTTGCCAACGTCGGCGGCCTCAAGACGGGCCAGCACATCTACGCGCTCCAAAACCAATTGCCCGATGCGGGTAAGGATGCGCCCACGCTCGACCGCTG
>DFBD01000233.1:1929-7031 GCA_002367255.1 Rhodobacterales bacterium UBA3089
CTAAGGTCTCGCCCGAAACGGGTGTAATCCACTCGCCCCCGATGAAACATTTCGAGGCATCGAACCACAGGTCATTTTGAACGGACATCAGATGTTTTCCTTCTTTAGCGCGTCTGTCAGCGACGGCGCGGCGGCAATAAGGGTTTTGGTGTAATCGTGCTGCGGGTTGGCGAAAACCTCTTCGGTTTCGCCATGTTCAACGATTTTTCCGGCCTTCATCACCATAACGCGGTCGGTCACCGAACGCACAACCGAAAGATCGTGACTAATGAATAGGTAGGACAGGTTCAGGCGGCTGGACAGGTCTGCCAGCAGATCAAGAATTTGCGCCCGGATGGAAACATCAAGCGCGGACACAGCCTCGTCCAGAATAATCAGGTCCGGGCGCAAGATAAGGGCGCGGGCGATAGCGATGCGTTGGCGCTGGCCACCGGAAAACTCATGGATGTATTTGTCAGCGTCCGAGGGCTGCATGCCAACGCTAACCAAGGCATCCTCAACGGCTTGGTGCCTTTCCATGCCTTTTGGTTCGGACTCCAGTAAATGCAGCGGCTCGGCGACCAGCCGGGCCACCTTATGCCGTGGATTGAACGAGCCGTATGGGTCTTGGAATACCACCTGCATCTTGCGCCGCAGATCGCGCGGCATGTGGGTTCCTGCCTCGACGGGAACGTCGTGTATGCGGATTTCACCGCCTTGCAGGGCTTCCAGGCCAAGGATGGCGCGGGTCAGGGTGGACTTACCGCAGCCGCTTTCGCCCACCAGTCCGAGGTTCTCGCCATCGTGCAGCACAAAGCTGACGTCGTTGACGGCGCGGAAGGTTCCCAGTTTGCCAAACACGCTTTTGCGCGGCAAGGTGTAATCGCGAATGGCGTTGCGGACTTCGAGTAGCGGGGTTTTGGACGTACGCTCTATGCCTTTGTCGGGGACGTGGCTAGAGGCCTCGAACAGGGCTTTGGTGTAGGGGTGGTGCATATTGCGAAACAGAGCGTGGGTTTCGCCGGACTCGACCACTTCGCCGTCTTTCATGATGACGATATGGTCGGCGACTTCGGCCACCACGCCAAGGTCGTGGGTGATTAGCATCAGGCACATGTTATCCTCGGCGACCAGTTTTTTCAGCAGGTCGAGTATCTGGGCTTGCGTCGTGACGTCCAGCGCGGTGGTCGGTTCGTCTGCAATCAGCAATTTGGGGCGCAGCGCGATGGCCATGGCGATGACTACGCGCTGACGTTGGCCGCCGGAAAGTTCGTGTGGATATCGGTTAAGCGGGAATTGATCGGCGGGCAGGCCGACACGGTTTAGGGTATCGCGGGCGATGGCGGTGGCCTCGCTTCGCTCGGCGTTCCCGTGTATCAAAACCGTTTCCGCGACTTGCTCGCCGATGGTTTTGACGGGGTTCAGGGCCGTCATGGGTTCTTGAAAGATCATGCCGATGTCATTGCCGCGAATGGCGCACATCTCGGCTTCGGTCTTGGTACGCAGGTCTTGGCCATCAAGAATGATCTTGCCGCTAACTTTTGCGCCTGAAGGCAGCAGGTCTATCACCGAGAAAGCGGTCATGGACTTGCCCGAGCCGCTTTCGCCTATCACCCCGACAATTTCGCCTTTGGCTGCTGTCAGCGATACATCCTTCAGGATCGGAGTGTCATGAATCGACAGGTTCAGGTTTTCGATTTGCAGAAAGCTCATGTGCGGGACCGCCGAAGTCTTGGATCCAGCAGATCGCGTAATCCGTCGCCCATCAGGTTCAGGCCCAGCACGGTTAACACAATCGCCATGCCGGGGAAAATCGCCAGATGCGGGGCGAAGCTGATCATGGTTTGGCTTTCGGCCAACATGCGGCCCCAGCTCGGGATTGGTGGTTGTGCGCCAAGGCCGACGTAGGAAAGACCCGCCTCGGCCAGGATGCCCAGCGAGAACTGTATACTGCCTTGGACGATCAGCAGGTTGAGGATGTTGGGCAGGATGTGTTCGATCGATATGCGGACCGCGTTTTTGCCCGCGACACGGGCGGAAAGGATGAAATCGCGGGTCCACAAGGTTAACGCCGAACCACGGGTCAGGCGGGCAAAAACAGGGATATTGAAGATGCCGATGGCGATGATGGCGTTGGTGGCGGAGGGGCCGAAAACAGCGGTGATCATGATGGCGATCAGCAGCGCCGGGAAAGCGAAGACCAGGTCATTGGTGCGCATGATCACCTCGTCCAGCAGGCTGTCTTTGCGGGCTGCGGCGGCAAGGCCGAGTGGCACACCAAGGATAATGCCGATGCCCACCGCGACGACGGCCACAGCGATAGATGTGCGCGCGCCAACCATNNGGCCGAGGGGGTTTGCAGTTTATGCGCGATGTCCAGCTTGGTGACGTCAAACGGTGTCCACAGGAACGACACCAGCGCTGCGCCGATGAATATCGTGGCAAGGAATGCGCCGATCATAAAACTGCGGTTTTTAAGGAAGGCCATCAGCTGCGCCCCCGTAGTCTGGGGTCAACGGCGGCATAGGCGATATCGACGATGAAGGTCACCAGCACCACAGCGAAGACCAGTAGCATCACCACGCTTTCGACCACGATCAGGTCGCGTTGGGATATGCTTTGGAACACCAGACGCCCAAGACCGGGCAGGAAGAAGACGTTTTCGATGATGATTGCGCCAGCCATAAGGAACGAAAATTGCAGGCCGATTATGGTTAACACGGGGATCATGGCGTTGCGAAGCGCGTGTCGCCACATTGCCTGCCTGCGCGACAGACCCTTGGCGCGCGCAGTGCGGATGAAATCCTCGTCCATAGTGTCAATCAGGGCAGAACGCATAACGCGCGCAAGGATGGAGGCTTGTGGTAATGCCAACGAAATTGCGGGGAGGGTTAAGGCCTTCATGCTGATGAAAAACCCTTTGTCCCACCCCGGGAACCCACCTGCCGAAAACCAGCGCAGGTTAATCGCGAAGAATACGACCAGTAACATCGCAAACCAGAAGTTTGGTATCGCGACGCCCAGTTGCGTTGCGCCCATTATCGACACATCGGTGGCAGAACCGCGCTTTGAAGCCGCAAGGATACCGGCGGGGAATGCTATGAGCGTGGATAATGTGAGGGCGTAGATCGCGAGAGGTAGTGAAATCATGATGCGGTCGCCGATCATGTCCACCACCGGCGTGCGGTAGGTGTAAGACGTTCCGAAATCACCTGTCAGCATGCCACTAACCCATGTGATGTAGCGTTCAAATGCCGATACGTTCAGGCCGAGTTCCGCGCGCAGGGCGGCGACGGTGTCGGGTTGGGCGTTGATGCCTAGCATGTAGGAGGCAGGGTCGCCAGGGACGACCTCGATTGCCAGAAAGATCACGGCGCTGGCGGCCAGAAGGCTAAGGCCAAGGGATAGCAAGCGTTTCAGCGAATAGCGAAGCATGGGGACCGGTTTTCAGTGGAAAGGGCTGCCGGGGCGAGTGTGCCCGCCCCGGCGAATTGAATCAGTCGTTCCAGTAAACGGCTGTCAGATCTGTCGCCTGTGTTGGCGCATTTTGCCATAGGCCAACGATATTGGCGTTTGCCACGGTCGAACTGGCCAGCTGGAACAGATACCCGTTGACGTAATCATCCGCGATCATCTGTTGTGCAGATTTCAGGATTGCGGAACGTGCGTCCGGATCGGTAGCCACGTTCAAGTCTTCCATCAACTGCTGGAATGCCGCGCTGTCGTACTGGAAGTAATACTCGGGACGGGCATAGATGCCGATGTCCATAGGCTCGGTGTGCGAAACGATAGTCAGGCCAAAGTCATAGCCACGGAACACCTGTTCCAGCCATTGCGCCCATTCAAGGTTGCTGATTTCGACGTTGATACCAACTTCACGCAACTGCGCTGCGATGATCTCGCCACCACGACGTGCGTAGGATGGGGGTGGCAGTTTCAGCGTGGTTTCGAACCCGTCTGGGTAGCCCGCTTCGGCCAGCAAAGATTTCGCCAAGGCTGGATCGTAGTTCGACTGGCCGGTTAGGTCGATATAGTCAGGGTTATGCGGTGCGAAGTGTGTGCCGATTGGTGTACCAAGGCCAAACATTGCGCCGTCGATGATTGCTTGACGGTCGATTGCGTGGGACATGGCCTCGCGAACCTTCACGTTGTCAAAGGGTGGCATTTTGTTGTTCGTCGAAAGGATGGTTTCCCCTTCGGTCGAACCCACCAGCACTTGGAACCGCGGATCTGCTTCGAACTGTGGCAGGTTTTCCGGTGCGGGATAGCCCGGGAAGGCGTCCACATCTTCGGCCATAACGGCGGCGAATGCGGCGGTCGGGTCAGAGATGAATTTGAAGGTCGCACTGTCCAGTTTCGCAGGTGTGCCCCAGTAATCGGCGTTCTTGGTGATGGTGATATTGTCACCCTGCACCCAGTTTGTGAACGTGAAGGGGCCGGTGCCGACAGGATGGGTTTTGGCGTCGTCGATGGTCTCCGGTGCCACGATAACCGCATCACCCCAAGCCATGTTGAACAAGAATGCGCCGTTGGGGGCGGACAATGTCACACGAACAGTTGTCGGGTCGAGCGCTTCGACCGTGTCGATACCTGCGAACAGCGCTTTTTGTGCGTTGGTCGATTCTTCAGCCCGTGCGCGGTCCAGCGAGAACTTCACGTCCTCGGAATCCATTGATGTGCCATCGTGGAACTTCACACCCGAGTGCAGGCTGAACGTGTAGATCAGGCCGTCGTCGGATATGTTCCAGCTTTCCGCCAAGGCGGGCAAAATTGCACCTGTTGCATCAAAGCGGGTCAGACCCTCGTAAATGTTCGCATAAACTACGCTGTCAATCGCACCGGCAGCAGCACCCGTCGGGTCCAGATGCGGTGGCTCAAGCTGCATGCCTATGGTGATGTCCTTGGTTTCGGCATTCGCCATTCCGGCGGTGATAGCCAAGGCGCTGGCCATTGCCAGCCTCATAGTCAAATGTTTCATCGTTTCCTCCACTGTTATTGGGGCCGTTAGGTTAGTTGCCGTGATTTGTTAACAACTCTGCTAAAGCTAACCCCATAACTTTGGCTGAGTCCATCATATCTTGCACTGCAATATATTCATCGGGCTGATGGGCGAGGTCCAAAAT
>DFBD01000233.1:7142-9306 GCA_002367255.1 Rhodobacterales bacterium UBA3089
TTTTCCGTCATGCTGGGCAGAACTTCGTGCATATCGCGAATGTCGTAAGTGAATTTTTCACGTTCGCTTTGCACCTTATCCAGAAGATTATGCACCTCTTGGCGCACATCGTCGATGTTTTCTTCGGGCAGGAAGCGACGGTCGATTATCATCGTGCAACTGTCAGGGACGCAGGGCGCGGGCAGGCCTGTATAGCCTTCCTCCTGCACCGGTTCACCGCCATGAATCGAGTTTATGTTAAGGGTGGAGTTTTTCGCCCCTTCCGGAATTATCGGCAGTTCGGAGCGGCGTTCGGCCAGCGCGGGGAACAAAGTGGTTTCCATTTCCTCCATCACTGCGCCCATATGGCGCACGGCGCAATCACCAAGGAACGGCATGGAGCCGTGGGCGATGCGGCCATGTGTTTCGATTTCAGCCCACCAAACACCGCGATGGCCAAGGCATACACGATCTTTATGGAGGGGTTCGGGAATGATGACGTGTTGCACACGCTCGGGGGTGAAAAACCCCTTCTCGGCCAAGTAGGCGACACCACCGAAACCGCCGGTTTCTTCGTCTGCCGTGCCCGATATTTCGATAGCCCCCGCGTAATCCGGCCATGTTTCGATAAACGCCTCGACTGCGATGATGGAGGTGGCGAGGCCGCCTTTCATATCGCAAGAGCCGCGCCCATATATTTTGCCGTCTTTCAATTCGCCGCCGAAAGGGTCGAATGTCCAGCCTTGGCCGACTTCGACCACGTCAATGTGGGAGTTGAAATGCACACACTCGCCGGGATGTGCGCCTTCACGCCGCGCAACTACGTTCCAACGGGGGTATTTGTCGCTGTCGCCGGGGGTGCCGTGGGCGCGGATCAGCTCAACCTCGAAGCCCCGACGCTTTAGGCGACGCGCCAGATATTCACAGATTTCAAGGTAGTTGTTGCCCGGTGGATTAAGCGTCGGGATGCGGATCAGGTTTTGTGTTAATGCAATCAATTCATCGCGGGCAGCATCAATGCGTGCCAAAAATTCCGCTGTCTTTTCCGTGCCTTCACCCATTTTGGACCTTTCAATAACCGCTGGCTACTAAATCATTAAACTGGTTTAGTAGTTTAATAGTATGCAAGCCACAGCGAAGTTGCGGCAATACGGTAGAAATACGGATGGATATGGACGATTTTGAAAAATTGGCGTTCGAGCAAGCCCCGATCGGGATTGTTTTGACCGAAAATCGAGTTATCAAAACCTGCAACCAGACCTTCGTGGACCTGTTTGGATACGCGCACGATGAACTTATAAACCAGTCCTTCCGTATGCTCTACGAGACCCGCCACGAGTTTGATGCGATACGCGACATTGGCTTAACACCCTTACGCGAGACTGGCAGCTACACGGACGAACGTCTGATGCTGCACCGCGACGGGTCAATGTTCTGGTGTCGGTTCAGGGCGCAAACATTAACGCCGGATGATCCGCTGGGACAGACGGTTTTGACCTTCGCGAATATATCCGAAACGCACCAGTCTATCAGCCTAACGCCGCGCGAACGGCAAGTGGTGATGCTACTTCGCAAAGGGCAAACGAGTAAAGAGATCGCGCGAACCCTGGAGATTTCCCCCCGCACGGTAGAGGATTATCGCGCGACGTTGCTGGCGAAATTCAAGGTGAAGAACGTCGCTGAACTACTGGCGCATCTGGTTGGAACAGGGCAACCATAAAGGCACCCTCCCGTTGGGCGTGGCCTCGCCTTCGGCTCGGCAGTTGTTATTTGCTGCGAGATTGTTTTTCGACGATGCCGGAAGTGCCTTCACGGCGTTCGAGTTCAGCCAGAACATCTTCCCATTTCACCCCGCGTGACGACAGCATTACCAGCATGTGGAACAGTACGTCGGCGGCTTCTTCTGTCAGGTTCTTGGGGTCGTTCTTAGCTGCGGCGATTATTGCCTCAATGGCTTCTTCGCCAAATTTCTCGGCGCATTTATACGGGCCACGGGCGAACAGTTTGGCTGCATACGAGTTCTTTTCATCGCCGCCTTTGCGTTTTTCAATCTTCCGCGCGAGGCGCGTTAATACATTTGCCATTATAACCTCACCGGCACACCGGCCTGTTGCATGAATTCTTTTGCTTCGCGGATTGTATAGTCGCCGAAGTGGAAAATGGAAGCGGCCAGCACGGCCGAGGC
>DFBD01000142.1:0-1132 GCA_002367255.1 Rhodobacterales bacterium UBA3089
AGCAGAAGCGCCGAGGCGAAAATCGCGGGGATGACGCCTGCGGGGTTCACCTTGACCGGCAGGTGGGATGAGCCACCGTCATAGACCTTCATGCCGACCTGACGGCGGGGGTATTGAATGTGGATCTTGCGCAGGGCGCGTTCCATGAACACGACAAAGCCGATCACAGCGACGACCATCACGATCACGCCGATAATCACCACCGGGCTGATGGTGCCCGACCGGCCCGAGGCCAGGAACTGGCCCAAAGCAGCAGGGATTTCGGCGACGATGCCGACGAAGATGATCAGCGAAATGCCGTTGCCGATGCCGCGCGCGGTGATCTGTTCACCCAGCCACATCAGGAACATGGTGCCGCCGACCAGCGTGATCACACAGGCGGCAATAAAGAACATGCCAGGGTTGGTGACCAGATCGCCCGCTTGCAGCGAATTTGCCAGCGCAAACGCCTGACCAGTGGCCAGCAGAACCGTGCCATAGCGCGTGTATTGATTGATCTTCTTGCGACCCTGTTCGCCTTCTTTCTTCAGCTGCTTCAGGGGCTCCCACATGGAGCTGAGCAGCTGAATGATGATCGAGGCCGAGATATACGGCATGATGCCCAGGGCCAACACGCCCATCCGCGACAACGCGCCGCCGGTGAACATGCCCAGCACGCCGGCAATGCCCGACTGTGCCTGCTCCATGAACTCGCGCAGCGCCCCTGCGTCGATCCCCGGCACCGGGATATAGGTCCCGATACGATAGATGATCAGAAGGCCGATCGTGAAGAAAATCCGCTGACGCAGCTCGGATGCCTTACCAAAGGCACCCCAGCTCATGTTCGCGGCCATTTGTTCTGCTGCAGATGCCATTAAGGCCCCCTGTCTCAGTGGACTGTATCAATAAAAACGCCGCCGGACCGTTTCCGGGCTCCAGCGGCGTTAGGAAAGCTAATCTCTATGTAAGGGGCGCATCGACCCCTCACAAGCGCTTATTCAGCAGCTGCCGCGGACGTGACCGTCAGTTTACCACCGGCCTTCTCAACGGCGTCGATGGCCGCTTTTGAGGCACCAGTCACGGTGATGTTCAGCTTGGATTTGACTTCACCTTTGGCCAGAACGCGCACACCGTCCAGTTTGCGACGCAGAGC
>DFBD01000142.1:1210-2546 GCA_002367255.1 Rhodobacterales bacterium UBA3089
CCCTTGATGGCAACACCCGAACGGGATTTTTGACCCTTGATACCGCGGCCACCAGTCTTACCGGTGCCGGAACCCGGACCACGACCAACGCGCTTGCGGGATTTGGTTGCGCCAGGATTGTCGCGCAGTTCATGCAGTTTCATATCGCTTCTCCATCGCCGGATGTGACCAATGAAGCGAAACAGGTCAACCACGGCATTTTTTGGTTTTGATTCTGTGACGAAGGACGCCACCGGGGGCGTATAGACCCAACTCAGCGGTTGTTCAAGCTATCTAGCAGTTGAAGTACCGAATTGGATTTGCCTCGCCGCGTTTCCTTTTTGGCATCTTTTTGCCAACAAATCTTTGCTGATCCTTGCTGGCGACAACGTTTCCCCTAAATCCGTAGCGATCGAGTTCCTCTTCACTTTCGGATAACTCGGGAAAGTTGGTTCTGTCGACGCGCGCCCACTTAGTTGGAACAAAGACTTCAAGAACCACGCCAGCAACGACAGCAAAAACAAAGTCAGCCTTTTCAGCTCGTTGGGGATTAAGCTTCCATGCAAACCGGGTGGCCCGATATATATCCTCCTTCGAAGCAGAGCGATTTATCGTGATCTCAACAACTTTCAACAATCCTTCTTCAAAACTGATCGGCTCAGCCGCAAACTCTCTGATTAATTCTTCCGCATGCATTGCACCACGTTCTGAGTTGCCATGCCCACCCGCAACATTCGTCAGACCGGGATAGGCGTCGATAAGTGCCCCTTCGACTTCGAAAGCCACTTTTTCACTTAATCCATGCCGATGTATGACATGTTGCACTTTCATCCCGCTGAGCTGAATCTGATGAATACGCCCAATTTTTGCGCTCTTATCAGCTTCCTTCGGACCAATCTCCCCGGAGGCGTGCTGGAAAAGGCGGTTTCCGGCTCCCTTTCCGACATAGAAAGTTTCTCCGTTACGTGGATCAATCAGCCGATACACATAGTGTTGAAGCCTTTTTTGAATTTCGTTAGGAAAGCTCTCTGACATTTTCTTTTTCCGCCGATTAACAAAAACGCCCCGGCCTTTTCAGACCGGGGCGCTTCAAACTCACAAGAGGGGCTGGGGTCAGCCCTTCTCTTCGATGATCTCAACCATGTGCGAGATCGAGGCCACCATGCCGCGCACGGCGGGGGTGTCTTCGAGTTCGCGGGTTTTGTGCATCTTGTTCAGGCCCAGACCGATCAGCGTTTGACGCTGTTTGGCGGGGCGACGGATCGGCGAGCCGGTCTGTTTTACAACGATGGTTTTTGCCATTGGTCAGGTCTCCTTACGCGTCGGCGGCTTCGGCAGCATCAGCGGCCGGAGCTTC
>DFBD01000237.1 GCA_002367255.1 Rhodobacterales bacterium UBA3089
ACGGTGTCTGTTGATGTCTCGCTAATAGAGAACTACTCGGACCTGACTATTATCGATAGCAATGCGGATGCAGCGTTCTCCATCGGCACTTATGGTTTCCAGTTTGGTGGGGGCAACTTGACGTTTAGCGATGGTTCAGAATCCGAATCTCTGGGCTATAGTAACGCGCACGTTTATTATCAGGCTGCAAATGGCAATAAATATGGTGTTTATTCCAGTGCTATGTCCGCCTTTGACGAATATGGTGTGGAGGGAATGTTCAATATCGGCCCAGTTGATGTGGAAGCCTACGCTGGCTATATGGATTTCGATGGCGACAGTCTTGGCCATGCTGGGCTCGAGGCGTTTTTTGAAGTTTCCGAAGGCATTGAGGTAAGCGCCGGGTACGAGACAATATTTGAAACGGACAGCGGTGGCGATTCTTTTGATTCGTATTCTGTTGGTGCAAGCTACGACATTCCGAACACCAATCTGACGGCTACGGCGTCGTATGAGTCTTTCGATAGTGGATCGGAGGCTATGTATGGCATCGGTCTCGAATGGAGCTTCGGTCCAAATCAAGACGAGCGTCTGTTCGGATCTAGAGAACTTCCGTTTGTCGGCGGCGACATTTAATTGATCAGGGGCCTTTCGGGGCCCCTTTTTCTTGCGCGCCCTAGTTGGTTTTCTTCTTACCCCAAGGCAGCGGCGCAACGGGTATGCCATCGTCAATCAACGACTTGGCATCCTCGATTTTCGCTTCGCCATAAATCAGGCGTTCGGGGGCGTCGCCGTCGTGAATCGCCCGCGCCTCGGCTGCGAAATTGGTGCCGACGTTATCGGCGGTATCTTCTATCTTTTTACGCAATTCCTTAACTGCCTGTTCGGCAGGTGAAGCAGGGGCGCTTAGCGGGCGTTCCCCTTTGACGACGCGCGGGGCCATGATTGCCTTTTCCACCGACGCCTCACCACAGACGGCACAAGACACCATTCCGGTGGCCATAAGCTTGTCAAAATCCGAGCTGGAGCCGAACCAGGATTCAAACCGGTGCCCTTTGGCACATTTTAAGTCGTACCGGATCATTTAGTCCCCTTTGGTTTCCCGTATTACATATATATAGCAATGGTGAATACAATCCTAATTCGGGATTCGCGTTGAGGGAAAGCACATGCAGATACGTCTCTGGCCCTACATCTTTCTTGGCACCGCCACGGGTGGCGTCGCGGCAATTCTGGCCACTTTGGAGGAGCCGTTCTGGATCATCTTCGCCTCGGTTCTGGTGTTGGTAATCGTTTTCGCCCTGTTGCAAGAAGCCATGCGCGACCCCGTCGAAGAAGGCGATGTGGTGGTGGTCGAGCCGGCAAAAACCATGCCTACCGGATTTGGTCGCGCCATGCTGGAACAGTTGCCGCTGCCGCTGTTGGTGATCTCGCGAAGGGGGCGTGTGGTTTATGCTAACCGCGCCGCGAAAGAGGTTCTACCGACTCTGAAATTCGGCGACCACTTCGCCAACCTTCTGCGTATACCGGCGTTTGTTGATGCGGTAAACGCAGCGATAAGCGAAGGCAAGAACAGCAAGGTTTCGTTCACCATGACCCGGCCGCAAGAACGGTACTACGAGGCCAACATCGGCCTGATGCCCGCAGGCAGCGATTTTGGCGACAAGGTGCAGGCCATTGTCCAGATCGAGGATCGTACGCAAGACCGGCGTGTCGAAAAGATGCGTAGCGATTTTGTTGCCAATGCCAGCCACGAGTTGCGCACACCGCTTGCCTCGATCCTTGGGTATATCGAGACGTTGCAGGGCCATGCCAAAGACGACCCCGCCGCGCGTGAAGAATTTCTTGAGATTATGGATAAACAGGCGACACGGATGCAGCGCCTCGTTAATGATTTGATGTCGCTTAGCCGGATCGAGTTGAATGAACATATCAAGCCAAGCGACCCTTGTGCGTTGAATGAACTGGTGCTTGAGACAACGTCCGCCCTGCTGCCGCTTCAGAAGAAATACGACGTGACGCTGGAAACGGCATTGGAGGGTGATCCGGTTGTGGCGGCGAACCGCGATCAGTTGAATCAGGTTCTGGTTAACCTGATTGATAACGCCATGAAATACGGCGGCAGTGGTACGACCGTTAAGGTTTTCACAACACCTCCGGACCCGCACTATGCGGATATGGTCGGGATCACGGTTGCCGATCAGGGCGCGGGTATCGGCCCTGAACATCTGCATAGGTTAACGGAACGTTTCTATCGCGTGAACGCTGCGCAAAGCCGCAACAAGGGCGGCACTGGGCTTGGCCTGGCCATCGTTAAGCACATAGTTAATCGCCATGGTGGGGAATTGCAGATTGAATCTACGTTGGGGGAGGGCAGCCAGTTTACAGTTTGGCTACCCAGTTCTTGATTAGACGGGGCAAGCGACGTTAATATCGGTTGTGGAAGGATATATCGAATCCTTGTACGCTGTCATAAAACTGTCACAGAACTGCAATAAAAGTGAATCCAGGGTGCAGTAGAAACAGCGCAACTCAGGTGCATAAGGCGTCTGGGTATTGAAACTCAGTTACCGGAGAATTCCCGTGAAACTATCAAACCTTATCACAGTTGCAGTTGCTGCATCTTTCGTGGCTGGTGCCGCCAGCGCACGCGATCAGATACGCATCGTTGGTTCTTCCACCGTTTTCCCGTTTTCGACAGCTGTTGCCGAGCAGTTTGGCAAAACGACAGACTTCGCCACGCCAGTTGTTGAATCGACAGGTTCCGGCGGCGGCATGAAGCTGTTCTGCGCTGGCGTTGGTGCCGAGCATCCGGACATGACGAATTCATCGCGTCGCATGAAGGCTAAAGAGTTCCAGATGTGCGCAGACAACGGCGTAACAGAAATCGTTGAATCGGTTGTTGGTTACGACGGTATCGTTATCGCAAATGCACACGCCGGCCCGACTTTCGCCCTTACACGCGCGCAGCTGGTTATCGCGCTTGCGGATAACGGCCCCAAGCCATCGACTTGGGACGAAATCGACCCATCACTTCCAGCAATCGCAATCGAGGTTCTTGGCCCTCCACCATCGTCCGGCACGCGCGATGCGTTTGAAGAGCTGGTAATGGAAGAAGGTTGTGAAGCGACTGATCTGGTGGAATGCGAAGGCGTTTCCATCCGCGAAGACGGCATATATGTCGAAGCTGGCGAAAACGACAACCTGATCGTCTCCAAACTGGAAGCCAACCCGAATGCTTTGGGCATCTTTGGTTTCTCGTTCCTTGACCAGAACTCGGATGTTATCAAGGGTGCGAATGTTGACGATGTCGAGCCGACATTCGAAAACATTGCCGATGGCGCATATGCGGTATCGCGTTCGCTTTATTACTACATCAAGGTGGCACACATCGGCGTTATCCCCGGCATTCAGGAATATGCGGCCGAGTTTTCGTCCGAGGCTGCGGCTGGTGAAGAGGGATATCTGACAGACAAAGGTCTTATCCCGCTGCCTGAAGATATGTTTGAAGCTAACGCTGCTGGTGTTAACGGTTTGACGTTGATGACTGGTAAAGAGTGGGATTAACCCCTAATAATCCGCGAGGGCGCACCGGTGCCCTCGCAACCTAATGGAGCTGGTCTAAATGTTAACCTTGACTGCATTGATAATCCTCGGCCTTGCGGTCGGGTTTTTCCTGCTTTCGCGCAGTAGGGCGATTGCGGTGAGTGGTGGGGTTTTAGCCGGACTGCACTCGCGGCCCAGCTATCACGGCACGTATAGTTTGCTGTGGGTCGGGATCGTCGGGTTTACGTTGTTGCTGGTGCTGACAGTGGGCTGGGACGCCTATCTGGGCATGCATTTTATGGCGGAAATCGCCAAGGCTGTACCGGATGCGCGGCCTATCGAGGTTAACCTGATTTTTGCCGATTCGATGGCCATTGCCTACGGTAACGTTAGCTCCACGATTGATCCCCTGCGCGAGGCAATGGCAGTCAGATTTGCCGCTGCCGACGCATTTCGCATCTGGGTGACGGTTGCCGTTTCGCTGGGTGGCGCGACGATCGCGGGGCTGGTGACATTGCGTCAGGTCGCGGTTGATTGGCGGGCGCGTAATAGATCCGAGCGGATCATTCGCGGGTTCCTTTGGGTTTCGGCCACGATCGCGGTTCTGACGACCATCGGCATCGTTTTGTCGCTGATATTCGAGACATTCAATTTCTTCGCCAGCATTGGTTGGCGGGTGGATAAATTCCTGTTTGGCACAAGATGGAGCCCCCTTTCCGGTGTCCACGACGGCATGATGGATATGGACAAAGTCGGTGCTGTTCCCCTGTTCGCCGGTACCCTGATGATTACCGGAATCGCCATGCTGGTGGCCGTGCCCATCGGGCTGTTCGCAGCGATCTATCTGTCGGAATTCGCCAGCAGCAGAGTTCGCGGTTGGGCCAAGCCGATGATGGAAATGCTCGCCGGTATCCCGACTGTGGTTTACGGATTTTTCGCGGCCATTACCGTCGCCCCGTTCATCCGCAACAGCGGCGAATCGTTGGGCCTGTCGGTTGCATCCGAAAGCGCACTGGCAGCGGGGATTGTAATGGGTATCATGATTATCCCGTTTATTTCATCGCTATCCGACGACGTGATTAACGCCGTGCCGCAAAGCTTGCGCGACGGGTCATACGGCCTGGGCGCAACCAAAGCCGAGACCATACGACAAGTGGTTTTGCCTGCCGCCTTGCCGGGGATTGTCTCGGCGGTATTGCTTGGGGTATCGCGTGCAATTGGCGAGACAATGATCGTGGTGATGGCGGCGGGCCAAGGCGCGAACCTTACCGCTAACCCGTTAGAGGCCGTGACCACCGTTACCGTGCAAATTGTGATGCTGATAACAGGCGACACCGAGGCATCAACGGCCGCTGGCCCTGCGTTTACGTTGGCTTTCACCCTGTTCTGCATCACGCTGGCGCTGAACGTTTTCGCCCTGCGGCTTGTTCGCAAATATCGGGAGATGTATGACTGATGGTTAGTATGACGGAGCTGTCCGCGAAGCATAACTCGCCGGAATCTGCCGCGCGCTTGAAGAAACGCAAAGCGGCGGAGTGGCGGCTGAAAGCTTACGGAATCCTTGCAATTACGCTGGCAGGTATGGCGCTGGTTACGCTGATGTGGTCGGTGGTTGGCAAGGCCTCGGGCGCGTTTACAGAAAGCTATATAACCTTGCCGGTAACGCTTGAGGCGGCCGAGGTTGACCCTGACGGCACTGATGACCCCTCGGTTATTGGCCGTGCGAATTTTGGTGGAATTGTCAAAGATTCGCTAAAGGCGGCGTTCCCGTTCGTGAAATCGCGTGGCGACAAACGGGTGATGTATGACATTATCAGTGGTGGTGCAGCGTTTGAATTGCGCGAATTGGCGATGGCGGACCCATCGAATATCGGGCAGACGATGGATTTCCGGTTCTTGGCGTCGGACATCGCGGATTTGTATCTGAAGGGTTCGTATGGCGCATTGGTCGAGCAAAGCGCCGATGGTGTGTTGACGATCGAGAGCGATGGCAAGACGGCGGTTGTGACCTCTTCGGCGGAGGATTTCACCTTTGTTATGGCGCGGGTTAAGGCCGATTTGCTAGCCAAGGCGGCGTTCAACCGTGACCAAGCGGCGTTGCAGGAAAACGGCCGTGTGGTGTTCACCGAACGTGGTGATCTGGACGAAGCTGCCAAGCGTGAAGTTGAACGGGACCGGTTTACTGCCTTGGCCGAGGCACTGGAAACACGTGCTACGCAGGGTGGCGGGGGCGAAGCCCTGGACAAGAA
>DFBD01000228.1 GCA_002367255.1 Rhodobacterales bacterium UBA3089
ACCCGTTCTCCGTTTTCTGCTGCCGCCGGAATTTCTTGTTGTTTTCAAAGGTTGTAGACGGTGGGCTGTTGACTGCCGCTTCTGTGATCGGAGCGTAAATGGTTCTCTCTCCCCCGACATTCTCCAAAGCTGTTGACTAAGGGTGTTTTGGTTCACAGCTTTAAGTCGATGCTTTTAAATGAATATCCCTGAATTTCGTTTTGACCATTTCGAGATTTCGGCTGCTTCTCGGTAGGAGCAGATATCGAACTCTTGTTTTGTGCCTTCGTTGTGTCCAGCGTCTGACCGATGCCCTCTGCACCGCTCCTGTCGGCGCACGGCCAGTGTTCCAGTCAACCTGAAGGTTTATCCTGTCTTTCGTGCGGGCTCATTGATTGCGGTCGATAGCCATTGCCGGTCACCAGAAATCCCGCTTAAGGTGTCAAAACATCGAATTTATTCGATTTGCTGCTCTTCTTGCGTTTAGCGCGACCGGGGGAAATTATTTATGGATAAACGAGCACTTAGTGAGCGTGACATTTGCACAAAGTACATTACACCAGCGCTCCGCGGGGCTGGTTGGGATGAAATAAACCAAATCCGGGAAGAAGTCAGCTTTACGAAGGGCAGGATCATAGTCCGAGGAAAGCTGGTGAGCCGCGGGAAGGGCAAGCGCGCTGATTACATCCTTTCCGTCAAACCGAACATTCCGATCGCAATAATTGAGGCAAAAGAAAATGGCCAAGCTATCGGTGCCGGGCTGCAACAGGGTTTAGAATACGCAAAAACGCTCGAAATCCCGTTTGTGTTTTCTTCGAATGGCGACGGTTTTGTGTTTCATGACCGAACTGGCATGGCCCCCACGCCGGAGGTCACCCTGACGCTGGACCAATTTCCGTCACCGGCCGAACTGTGGGCTCGGTATCGTGCTTGGAAGGATCTTTCTGATACCGCATCGGCTGTAGTGCTCCAGGATTACTTCGATGACGGTAGTGGTAAGACCCCGCGCTATTATCAGGTCAACGCTGTGAACTCTGCAATAGAGGCCATCGCCAAGGGTCAGGATCGAATTCTGTTGGTGATGGCTACTGGCACGGGTAAAACCTACACCGCCTTCCAGATTATTTGGCGGCTTTGGAAGGCGGGGCAGAAGAAGCGCATTCTGTTTCTAGCCGATCGCAACGTGCTGATCGATCAGACGATGGTGAACGATTTCCGGCCCTTCGCAGGCAATATGGCCAAACTGTCTACCCAGTCCAAAACTATTGAACGCGCGGACGGCACCTCTACCGACCTAACACTGGCCCTAGACAAGCGCCGCAGGATCGACACGTCCTATGAAATTTACCTCGGCCTATACCAAGCAATTACCGGTCCGGATGAAAGTCAAAAGCTTTACAAAGAATTTTCGCGAGATTTCTTTGATCTGATAGTAATCGACGAGTGCCACCGGGGCAGCGCTGCCGACGATTCCGCTTGGCGCGAAATTCTGAACCACTTCACGACTGCAACCCAGATCGGCATGACTGCTACGCCGAAGGAGACCGAATACGCATCCAACATCGACTATTTCGGAGTGCCGGTTTGCAGCTATTCACTGAAACAGGGCATCCGCGACGGGTTCCTCGCGCCCTACAAGGTGATCAAGGTTCACATCGATCGCGATGTTCAGGGTTATCGGCCTGTGCAGGGGCAACTCGACCGTGACGGCGAAGAGGTCGAGGATCGCATTTACAACACAAAGGATTTCGACCGGACGCTCGTTCTGGACGATCGCACCAAGCTGGTCGCTCAGAAGGTTTCGGAGTTTCTGAAGCAAAGCGGCGACCGGATGGCCAAAACAATCGTCTTTTGCGTCGATCAAGAACACGCCGCCCGCATGCGGCAGGCGCTAATTAACGAGAATGCCGATCTGGCGGCGCAAAACCACCGTTACGTCATGCGCATCACCGGCAATGATAAGGAAGGCATTGATCAGCTGGGGAACTTCATCGACCCCGAGGCGGCTTACCCGGTCATCGTGACGACTTCGCGCCTCCTGTCCACCGGCGTGGATGCGCAGACCTGCCGCCTGATTGTACTGGATCGCGAGGTCGGGTCCATGACCGAGTTCAAACAGATCATCGGTCGTGGCACCCGTGTGCATGAGGATACCCAGAAGCTTTTCTTTACCGTGATGGATTTTCGCGGCGCGACCAGTCATTTCGCCGACCCGGAGTTCGATGGCGAGCCGGTTCAGATTTATCAGCCGGGCCCGGATGATCCGATCACCCCACCAGACGACGCGTCCCAAAACGGTGATGATGGCGAGCCGTTGTCGCCGGAACCGGGTGGCGATGAAACGGTTCTGATTGATCCGGTCGATCCACTTGACCCGCTTGGTGGCAACGCTGGCGGTGGACCGATCCGTAAGGTCTACATCGATGGGGTCGGTGCGGTCATTGTGGCCGAACGCGTCGAATACCTCGATGAAAACGGCAAGCTGGTGACGGAATCCCTGCGCGACTACACCCGCAAAGCCCTGAAACGGCAGTTTGCCAGCCTTGACGATTTCCTCAAACGCTGGAATGGCGAAGGGCGCAAGCAGGCCGTGTTCGAAGAACTGGAAGCCGAAGGGCTCCCGCTCGATGTGATCGCGGCGGAGCTTGGCAAGGATCTCGATCCCTTCGACTTGATCTGCCACATCGCCTTTGATGCAAAACCGTTGACCCGGCGCGAGCGGGCCGAAAGCGTGAAAAAACGCGATGTGTTCACCAAATACGGCCCCCAGGCGAAGGCAGTGCTGGAAGCCCTGCTTGAAAAATATGCCGATGAGGGCGTTATAAACCTCGACGATCTCGGCGTCCTCAAGATCGCTCCATTCAGCGGCATGGGAAGTGTGGTTGAACTCGTCCGTGCTTTCGGTGGAAAACCCAAGTTCGAACAGGCCGTCCACGACCTGCAATCTGCCATTTACGAAGAAAGCGCATAACCTATGTCCGTCCGTACCCTCGTTAAATCCATTCAGGACATCATGCGCAAAGACACCGGCGTTGATGGGGATGCTCAGCGCATCAGCCAGCTGTGCTGGATGTTCTTCCTAAAAATCATCGACGATCAGGATCAGGAACTCGAACTTACCAAAGAAAACTACACCTCGCCCATTCCTGAAGCCCTGCAATGGCGCGCATGGGCGGCGGACCCGGAAGGGATCACTGGCGATACGCTGATGGAATTCGTGAACAACACCTTGTTCCCCAATCTCAAGGCCCTACCCATTAACGCAGGCCCCCGCGCAAAAGTTGTCCGCGATGTGTTCGAGGATGCCTACAACTACATGAAATCCGGCCAGCTGATGAGGCAGATGATCAACAAGATCAACGAGGTCGACTTTAACAATCTGACCGAACGCCAGCATTTCGGCGACATCTACGAACAGATCCTGAATGACCTGCAAAACGCTGGCAATGCGGGCGAATACTACACCCCGCGCGCCGTCACCGCTTTCATGGTTCAACAGATTGACCCACATCCAGGCGAGGTCCTGTTTGACCCGGCCTGCGGCACCGGCGGCTTTCTAACCTGCGCCATGCGCCACATGCGCGATAATTACGTCAAACGCCCCGAGCATGAGGCGCTGATGCAGGGTGCTTTGCGCGCCGTGGAAAAGAAACCGCTGCCTCATATGCTCTGCGTCACCAACATGCTGCTCAATGGTGTGGAAGAGCCGGACTTTGTGCGCCATGACAACACGCTCGCCCGCCCGCTGGTCAGCTGGACCCGCGATGAACGCGTCGACATCGTCCTGACCAACCCACCTTTCGGCGGCAAGGAAGAGGACGGGATCGAGTCCAACTTCCCCACCTTCAAAACCCGAGAAACCGCCGATCTGTTCCTTGCCCTGATCATCCGCCTGCTCAAACCGACAGGCCGTGCGGCGGTGGTGCTGCCCGACGGCTCGCTGTTTGGCGAAGGCATCAAGACCCGGCTCAAGGAACACCTGATGGAGGAATGCAATCTGCACACCATCGTGCGGCTGCCAAACTCGGTCTTTAAACCCTATGCCTCGATCGGCACTAACCTGCTGTTCTTTGAAAAGGGCACGCCCACGCAGGACATTTGGTACTGGGAACACAAGGTGCCCGAGACGCAGAAGGCGTATTCGATGACTCGGCCCATCAGGCTGGATCACCTGAACGACTGCGCCACATGGTGGGGTGGGGCCGCGCGCGAGGGGCGCGTTGAGGGCCCGCAGGCGTGGAAGGTCACAGCGGAAGAGATCAAGGCGCGCGGCTATAACCTTGACGTCAAAAACCCCCATACGGTGGAGGAGGATCTGGGTGACCCCGAAACTTTGCTGGCCGATCTGACAGCGGCAGAAGCCGAGACTTCTGCCCTCCGCGATCAGTTGAAAGCGATCCTGACCGAAGCGCTGGTCCGATGAAGGACGCCACCGTTTCATCCGACCGCCTGCTTAACTTTTACGACCGCATCAGCGATGCAGAGGACGCCATCCCTCGCCTGCGCCGCTTTGTGCTCGACCTTGCAGTGCGCGGCAAGTTGATGGAACAAGTTGCCGCGGATGAACCGGCGGTGGCGTTGCTGAAGCGGATCCCGAAGAAGAAAGCCAAAGGCGGAAAGCAAGACAATTCAAGCCGAAGTGGCTCATTCCCGTTCACCCTACCGATCGGCTGGTCATGGACGACCCTCGCGGAAATAAGCACACGACTTCATTATGGCTATACTGCATCAGCAGATGCCACACTCAAAGACGTTCGGCTCTTGCGCATTACGGATATCCAAGACAGTCACGTCAATTGGGAAACAGTTCCAGGCTGCGCAATCGACAAGAAATCGCTGCCGAATTATTTGCTGGAAGTCGGCGATATTCTGATTGCACGGACAGGCGGCACGATTGGTAAGACCTTCTTGGTTTCCGAAGTTCCATTGAAAGCGGTTTTTGCATCCTACTTGATACGGGTTACGCCTTCGCGCGAACTGCTAGATCAGTATATCAAGATGTTCTGCGAAACCGGTGTTTATTGGGATCAACTACGCGATGGTTCTAGAGGCGGCGGGCAACCAAATGTGAACGGAAAAACGCTTGGGAAGGTGTCTATCCCCCTCCCACCCCTCGCCGAACAACACCGCATTGTGGCCAAGATCTATGAACTCATGGCGCTGTGTGATCAGTTGGAACAGGCCCGCGCGGGGCGCGAGGCGGTGCGGGATCGGCTGACCACTGCCAGCCTGGCCCGCCTGACCGCCCCCGATACTGACGCGGAAACCTTCCAGTCCCACGCCCGCTTTGCCCTGCAATCTTTCCCCACCCTGACAACCCGCCCCGACCAAATCAAAACCCTGCGCCAAACCATCCTGAACCTCGCCGTCCGTGGCAAGCTGGTGGCGCAACACCCGACGGACGAACCGGCGTCGGAGTTATTGAAGAGGATCGCGAACGAAAGGATTGCAGGAAAGGCCCCACGGAAGTCAAAACGCAAAGACCTGCAAGACGCTGAAGAGGCAGCCGATAATGAAACTGTTCCGCATGGTTGGGTTTGGGCCCGTCTACGCGATGTGGCGATTGAAATGCGCTATGGCACCTCTGTGAAATGCGACTACGAGATAGAAGGCGTTCCCGTTTTGCGGATTCCAAACGTTTCAGGCGGACGTATTTCTTTGGATGACATGAAGCTGGGCTCTTTGTCGCCGAAAGCGGTGGCAGACCTAAGCCTTCAGGCGGGCGATCTTCTCATGATCCGCTCCAATGGCAGCTTGGACATCGTCGGGCGCGCGGCGGTTGTCACTCCCGAAGCTTTTGGGATGTCATTCGCGGGCTATCTCGTGCGCTTGAGGACTGACCCCTCGACAATTGACCCCAACTACGTCTGGTTGGCCATGAACTCCTCGGAGGTTCGGGATCAAATTGAGCGCCCGATCCGGTCGGCTGTCGGGTTGAAGAACGTAAACTTGACAGAGTTCGGCGCGTTGGCATTTCGACTGCCACCTCTCGGCGAACAACACCGCATTGCGGCCAAGGTCGATGCCCTGATGGCCCTATGCGATCAGCTAGACGGCAGCCTCACCACCACCGCCGCCACCCGCAGCAAACTCCTCGAAGCTCTCCTGCACGAGGCGCTGGACCCTGCTGCAGATGAACTGGAGGCTACAGAATGACCGAGCCGCGAATCTTCAATGTGTACTGCGACGAAAGCTGCCATCTGGAAAATGATGGCATTTCGGCGATGGCCTGGGGGGCAGTCTATTGCCAGGAAAGCGAGACCCGCGCCATTGCTGACGCGATCCGCGCACTAAAGGCACAGCACCGGCTTAGCCCGACATTCGAAGCCAAATGGACCAAGATTTCGCCTGCGAAAGTGGCGTTCTATTTGGCGCTGGTGGACCTTTTTCTGGCCGATGACCGGTTGCGGTTTCGTGGGTTGGTGGTTCCGGACAAGGCACAACTGAACCACGCGCAATTCGATCAGACGCATGACGATTGGTATTACAAGATGTACTTCACCATGCTGCGCCCGATCTTTTGCGCGCCGCATCGGTATCGCATCTACCTCGATGTGAAGGACACGCGCGGCGGCCCGAAGACACGCAAGCTGCATGAGGTCTTGGCAAACGATCTTTATGATTTCAATCGAGAGTGCCTTGAGCGCGTACAACAGGTGCGTTCGCATGAAAGCGAATTACTGCAAATCACAGATATCTTGATTGGCGCGCTCACTTACGCGAACCGTGGGCTTGCCACGAGTCCGGCTAAAGCTGCCATGCTCGCGCGTCTGCGAGCGCGCCTTGGTCAGAATGTGCTGACGCGGACGTCCAGCTTTTCGGCAACGAAGTTCAATATGTTAGTTTGGCGCGGCCGGGATGCTGCCCAATGAACCCGCCGGACCTGCTGTCGTTTAACGACTTTGGTGGCAATTGGCCTGCCTATGAAACCGAATTGAACCGTGTGTTCATGACCCAAATAGCACGTGGACGCCTTGCTTTCAGAGGACAGCCGGTTAGCTGCCGTCGTCATGATGAGGTTGCAGGACGTTGGGCGTCATATTGGCACTTGGTCCAGGAAGGAAAGGTTGAAGAAGACCGCCTTCCCGATCTGCGGCGATGTGAGCGGCTTAGTTGGGTGCCTTGGGTGATCCAAAATGGCGTTCAACACCCTGAAATTCATGAATGGCAGAACACCCGTAAGACTGAGGTCAACACCCTGCTATGGTACCGGGGGGAATATCTGGTGATACTTGGCCGACGTAATGGCTACTGGTTGTTGAGAAGTGCATATTGCACCGACAAAAGCGGACGGATCAGACAGCTCAGGAAAGAGCGCGATGCATACAACGGCGTCTGATAGCCATACTCCAGAAAGGACTGAAGCCGCCCGGAAAAACCAAGGCGGCCTCGAATGCTCCTCCTACACATGGCAGGTGAGACAAGAGATATATGCCTTCTGGAGGTCGAATTGTCAAGAGAATTCGGCCTGATCTGCGGGCCTTAAAACATCCGAAAGATCATAAAGTGCAATATTAACAAATAGTTACGTTTTTTCACTGGCCAGATGGAACGGCGAGCCAAATTCAAAGTGAGATGAAAAATTGAGTGATATCAAGCTACTCGAACTTGGCGACGGAATGGCTAGCCAACTGTGGGGCACCGCAGACGACCTCGTATCGCCGTCTCAAGGCCCGTCGCGAAGAAGCGCTGGGATGGTCACATGGGGCCTCACAATCACCACTGCTCCACCCACTCCGTAGGAAACGGTTCCAGCAGGGCTGCCAACGTCATCTCCGGCTGCTGCCGCCCCTCGAGGATCGCCTCGACAATATCCGGTGCCAGTAGGGAAAGACGCAGCACCCGCGTCAGGTAAGAAAAACCCAGCTTCTCATACTCGGCCAGTTCCTTGACGGTTGCGAACTCGCCGCTTTCCAGCAGGCGCTTCCAGCGAAAAGCCCTCGCCAGCGCCTTGACCAGCGTGTTGTTGATCCGTGGATGTAAATCTGAAACTGGTACATCGGCTGGCATCACAACCTGCTTGCGACCACCATACTTGCGAATTGCGAACGGCACATGGACCGAGATCGTCTCCACACTAGTCTGGCGGCGGGTCATGCCGCTTGCCCAACGTCGCGGGCCATTTCATTTACGAGTCCGGTAAGCCCATCGACACGCAGGCGAACATCGAGCCCGCCCAAGCCGATATCCACCCGTTTCACCAGCAACTGGATTATGCGGGCTTGCTCGGCGGGAAACAACTCGTCCCAGAGCGGGTCAAGCTGGGTCAGCGCCTCGCGGACAGCGTTTTCGTTGATCTCGGGGTCCGAAGCCTTTGCCGCTTTCCACGTTCCGACGATAATTTCCGGCTGGCGAAACACCGCCCGCAGCTGGTCGATTACCGCCCTTTCGATCTCGGCGGCTGGCACGCGGCCCACAGGGCACGCCCCGGCACCATGCCGCAGAACCGTCTGACTGACATAATACCGGTAAAGCCGGTTCTTCTTGCGTGTGTGGGTTGGCGAAAACGCCGCCCCGTCCGGCCCCCAGAGCAAGCCCTTAAGCAGTGCAGGTGTTTGTGCACGTGTGTTGCTGGCACGCTTGCGCGGGCTCTCGGTCAGAATGGCGTGCACCTTGTCCCAGAGTTTGCGCTGAATGATCCCCTTGTGCTGGCCGGGATAGCTGTCGCCCTTGTGGACAGCCTCGCCGATGTAAACACGGTTGTTGAGCAACCGATACAAATACCCTTTGCTGACGGGCTTGCCTTGCTTGCTGGTGACGCCATCCGCTCTCAATTCCCGGGCCAGAACGGTGGCGGAGCCAATTTCGGCAAAGCGCTCGAAAACCATGCGCACCGTTTTGGCCTCAGCCTTGTTGATAACCAGTTTGCGGTCTTTCACATCGTAGCCCAAGGGCACTGTACCGCCCATCCACATGCCCTTCTTTCGCGAGGCGGCAATCTTGTCGCGAATGCGCTCGCCAGTAACTTCGCGCTCAAATTGAGCGAAGGACAACAGGATGTTCAGCGTCAGCCGCCCCATAGATGTGGTAGTGTTGAACGACTGGGTGACAGAAACAAAGGTTACGTTGTTCCGGTCAAACACTTCCACCAGCTTGGAGAAATCCATCAAGGAGCGCGATAGCCGGTCGATCTTGTAGACCACGACCACGTCGATCAGCCCTTCCTCGATGTCGGCCAATAGCATCTTCAGTCCCGGTCGTTCCAGCGTGCCGCCCGATACCCCGCCATCATCGTATTGTTCGCGGATCAGCGCCCAACCTTCGGAGCGCTGGCTGGCGATATAGGCCTCGCAAGCTTCGCGCTGGGCATGCAGGCTGTTGAATTCCTGCTCCAACCCTTCTTCGGAGGATTTCCGGGTGTAAACCGCGCAACGCAGCTTGCGCTTGATGTCCTTGTTCATGTCGTGCCCCGCTGTGATTTCAGGCCAAAGAACACCAAGCCGTTCCAGCGGGTGCCGGTGATGGCACGGGCAACCGCCGAGAGTGAACGGTAGGGACGGCCCAGCCATTCGTACCCGTCGGCCAGCACGGTCACTGTCTGTTCGACCCCCTGCCACTCGCGGATGAGTTTTGTCCCCGCGATCGGTTTGAGGTCAGCGCGAATGCGGCGCAGCGTGATGTTGCCGCCATCCAGTTGTTCGCCGAGAGCTTCGAGCCGTTTGACGGTCTCGGGCTTCAGCCCGCCATAGGTCAGTTCCTGAATGCGGTAGGCGAGACGGCTTTCGAGATAACGCCGATTGAACGCTGGTGGTTCGGAGTCGAATAATTCTCGCCATTGGCTTTTCAGCTCCGGCGTGGACGTTGTTTTCAGCGCAGCCAAGCGCGCGGGGATAGGATCGGTTTTGGTCATGCAGCGGTTCTCCGGTGAGTTGGTTCCGCAGTACCGCTCTGGTTGGCCGATTTGTGTAGCGAACTTTCTCCATTGCGGGCAGATAGTTGCGCTGCGTCGCGCATCCGGAGCCGGATCACACCACGGGCCAACAAGGCGCAGAGCTCAGCCCTGCGATCCGCTGGGGTCATCTGATTTGGTGAGAGAGGATTGGGACCGAAGCCAGGCTGAACCATTGCGCCGTCTTTTCAAATCTGTTGTTGTGACGGTCAGACGGTATCCGGTGGCGGCATAAAAACAAGTGGTGTCAATCGCTTAACGTAGTGCTGCGGTGGTCTGCGCAGAGAGGCGAAGCAGAATTCTTCCAGGCTGACCCTGAACAGCCAGGCCGGATCGATCCGATCATACGGATCCGAATCATACGAGCCGATTCTACCGCGCCACCCTACCGCCACCTGTGGATAAACTGTGGGCTTGGTTCCCGTTATGGATGCTTTCCCCTTGGTTTTATGGGTGGATAAAAAAAGAAGTTTTCCACACTTCACAGATGAAATGTTCGCGGTATGTTCGAGGCCTTCCCAGCCCCCAGAACGCCGTTTGAAAGGACATTTCCATGGCATCAATCT
>DFBD01000037.1 GCA_002367255.1 Rhodobacterales bacterium UBA3089
CACTTGAAACTTGAATCCAAGGGGGACGTCCGGACATAGTATTGAATGAGCCCGAAGACCACAAAGCCTTGAACGGTGTATCATTCGTCTTGCACGCCGCCGTTTCCAAAAATCAACCAAACCAAAAGGCATTTATCTTCGACGTAGGTAATGAGTCGCAGAACCGGATTTCTCTATTCGTTACCGGGCAACGTGGCTACTTAGAAATTCTAGACAGGCATGGGCAGTCTTACATTAGCGATTGGGACGTAGAGTTTGACAAACCTCTGCATATCAAAATGGAAATATCCAACGAGCCTGATATCGGATTTTTTCTCTTGACAATTAACAATGAGGAAATCGACCTCCGACTACGATCTCAGGGTATAGAGATAGAGCCAGACCTTTACTCATTTGTAATGGGTGGCGATCTTTCTGGAAACAACTGCGCCAAGTTTAAGATGATCTCGCACCAATTTATTGGCCAAACATTGGAAGTAACTGATCGAATTGAGTATTACCATTACTTCCTAAAGTGCGTCTCGAAGAGCGAAAAATGTATTGAATACGACGGCACAAAATATCTACGCCGAAGGAGCGATGGACATTTAGCCCAAGAAAATGGTGATAAAAGACCTGTTGTTAGCGATAGTTTCTCATCATATTTTTAGTTTCATTGCACCCTGTCTGACATCAACGCCTACGGGCCCATTTAGCGCTATTTGATAAAAGAGTGTTCTTGGCGCATCGTAACCACCTAGGAGTGGGACATGAGACAGACAACTGGAACGGGTCATGCGCTGGGTGCTCCATCTGCACGGGGCGGCGGATAACGAATGTCGCAGAACTCAGGGAAGTCAGAGTATCTCTGTTGGCGCTCGGACAGACTGTTCTGTGGGAAGCTTTCAACACGATGCAAAATACCTTTCGGCGCTATGTGCGAAGAAATTTGCGGCTTCGGAACTTCGTGCCATGACAGATTGAAGGCGGCCATTTTGGGGAAAAAGCATATCCCGGAGTAGATCAGGTGGTCATGCAGCCACCATGCCAGATCACGCCAGTCACGCCCTTCTTCGTATTGGTCGGCAAACCATGGAATGACAATGCAGGCCGTGGCTCCCATCTTTCCCGCATTGTCCAAACGGTCCCAGATATGGCCCGCGTAGTTTGCTTCATTGCTTGCGCAGTTGTGCCCCGCTTTGTTGCCCTTGCCGTTTACCTGCAAGGAGCGATAGGCGGATCGAACAAAGATAGGTCCGAAGGTGTTGACCAGAGGATCAAGCAGTTCGGTGCATAGCCTTTTACCGGCGCTTATCGCTCGATCCGGGTTTTCCGGGATGTTGGCGAGACCGTAGAAGTTGCTGATCTCCGAATACAGGAAATCCCGCATAAAAAAGTGCTGGGACAGCCGAACGCGCCCAAACGTTTCCAGTTGAGGCATGGTTTTGATATGTCGCAAGGGTACCTTGCTGTGGTATCGTGAGGAGTATCTGGTGATACTTGGCCGCCGCAACGACTACTGGTTGTTGAGGAGTGCGTATTGTACCGAACAAAGTGGGCGTATCCGACAGCTTAGGAGAGAGCGCGATGCATACAATGGCATTTGACAGCCCTACTCCAGAAAAGACTGAAGCCGCCCGGAAAAACCAAGGCGGCCTCGAATGCTCCTCCTACACATGGCAGGTGAGACAACGCTTATATGCCTTCGGGAGGTCGAATTGTCAAGAGAATTCGGCCTGATCAGCGGGCCTCAAAACATCCGAAAGATCATAAAATGCAATATTAACAAATGGTTATGTTTTTTGGCGTTGACCAGATGGAACTGCGAGCCAAATTCAAAGGGCGGCGAAAAAATGAGTGATATCAAGCTATTCGAACTTGGCGACGGAATGGCTGGCGAACTGTGCTGCACCGCAGCCGACCTCTTATCGTCGTCTCAAGGCCCGTCGCGAAGAAGCGCTGGAACGGGAAGAACTTCATTAGAGGTCACTGACTAAAATGGTTGAAACCGCCGAGTTTGAAGAAAAAACATACGAAAAATACTTTGGTCACGAACTTTCTGGCAGATTTTCCAACTCCTTCTCTCCGGGGCAGAGAGCTGAGTTTTCGTTGGGGTTTGATGAGGCATTTGACCTTCCATGGTGGATCTTCTTTTATCACTTCAGATATTTAATGAAGTCTCCTTGGGGGCCTCTCAGCGGAATTGGGCTCCAAGATCTCGACCATATTGCTGAAGAAATCAGTAAGGACCTTCCACCGTACCGATTTAACTTTTTCGTTCAGTACAAGCGGCCCGACTACGTGGCAGGCCATCGTGGAGGAGAGTGGCAGAGCTGGGGGAAACCCTACTTCCGATATGCCATCACGACACACCAACAGGCGGCACTCGAAAAGCTACACGTAGCGTCCTCTGGCAGGGCGGCGGTCATTTACGCATCACCGGCGTTTTGGACTTCGGATGAACTATTTGAGGTCGCAGCGAAGAAGCATGTGATCAAGAAAAGCAATATTGCGAAAGCAGAGGCTCTCACCGGGCATGGCCGGTATTCGTATACTAAAGAAGGTGGCTTTGGAGTTGCTCATTCAGAGCCTGAAGAAATTAGAGGCCCGACCTTCGAGGAGCTTACCAAACTGGCCCTGGCCGAACCAGAGATATCATTTCGCGATCATGTGTTGAAGGCGGCGGATGCGATCGAAAGGAGCCTTGATGATGATCGGTCGAGAGCAACCTTTGAAAAGGCCAAGAAAGTCGTGATTTCAGATTTAGTGGCGGAAGATATTGAAGTTCCTTCAGGCGGCTTTGTATCAGCCATTCTAACTATTGAGGCGTTCTGCGATGCTTTTGCCGTCGAATTCTATGCTGTAGGTTAGATATGCAGAGTTTTTCTCGCACTATAGGTATCGATTATTCCGGCGCTGAGACCGCAAATTCCAGCCTCAAGGGGCTGCGCGTGTATCTTGCGGAGGGGGATGAGACCCCGACCGAAGTGCCGCCGCCGCCATCGCCCAAGAAATACTGGACACGGCGCGGCATTGCCGAATGGTTGGTGGAACGCCTAGCAGAAGATATTCCAACTGTCGTCGGGATCGATCACGGTTTTTCGTTCCCGCTGCGCTATTTCGAGGTCCACGGTCTTGAACCAGATTGGGCGGGCTTTCTCGACGATTTCCAAAAGCACTGGCCGACCGATGCTGATCACACATATGTCGATTTTGTGCGCAACGGGTCTGTCGGCAATGGAGCTGCCCGGGAGGGAAGCTCGCGCTGGCGTCGCTTGACCGAAGAGCGCTCGCCGGGAGCGAAATCGGTTTTCCACTTCGATGTGCAAGGTTCCGTCGCTAAATCGACTCACGCGGGTATTCCATGGCTACGGTTCATACGGCAGGCGCTGGGCGATCTGGTCCATTTCTGGCCGTTCGACGGCTGGGAAATCCCGGCCGGAAAATCAGCGATTCTTGAGGTCTATCCAAAGCTCTGGAGCGCAACCTTTCCTATCCAGGGTAGGACGGCCGATCAACAAGACGCCTATAGCATTGCAGCGTGGTTGTCACAGGCGGCGGCAGCTGACAGCCTATCAACAGCTTTGCGACCGAGCTTGACGGCGTCTGAGGCTGCCGTCGCTCAGGTTGAGGGTTGGATTTTGGGAGTGCCCGCAGAGTTGACCTCAGTGAAAAGTCGCGCTCCGAAACGAAGGGGTAGCCCGGTCATTACATCCGGCCAAAAGACGACGGCAAAAGGCTATGTGAACAAGAACGGGCAGGAGGTTTTGCGGGGAACTGACATTCCAGGAAACGACCACAATCAGGTCGTCTATGTGCTGAAATGCCAATCCTGCGGTAACCGATATGGGGCGAATGGATCAGATATTTGGCAACGGCGCTGCCCTGCCTGCGGTGATGGTGCTGCTGGGCTGGCGTTTTGATGCCTAGGATTTGGCCATCTTGGTGGGTGGAGGATTGTTGGTGGGTCAATAATTGGTCAACCTGAATAACTACTTTGCGCGTCTCTTGATCTCGCCGGCCGCGGCTGGTTGCGGCGTTACGCGGCTGGAAAAGCTATTAGGATCAATATATTATCGCGCAACCTGCTGAAATAAGACAGAAACACAACTTCCGCGGGTGGCGGCTCATAACCTGAGGGTCACATGGGGCCTCACAATCACCGCTGCCCCACCCAGTCCACAGGAAACGGCTCCAGCAAATCCGCCAGTTTCAACTCGGGCGACTGCTTTCCCTCAAGGATCGCCTCGACGGTTATCGGTGCCAGCAAGCTGAGCCGCAGCACCCGTGTCATATAGGAAAACCCCAGCTTTTCATGTTCCGCCAGTTCTTTGACGGTCGTGAACTCACCACTTTCCAGCATGCGTTTCCAGCGGAACGCCCGCCCCAGCGCCTTGACCAACGTGCCGTCGACACTTGGGCGCTGGGCATCAACAGAAATCCCAGTTGGCACCACAACCTGCTTTCGACCGCCATACTTGCGGATGGCGAATGGCACATGGACCGAGATCGTCTCCACGCTCTTATGGTGTCGGGTCATGCCGCTTGCCCAACGTCACGGGCCATTTCCTGAACGAGGCCGGTGAGCCCATCGACACGCAGGCGAACATCCAGCCCGCCGAGCCCGATATCCACCCGTTCCACCAGCAACTGGACAATACGGGCCTGTTCGGCGGGGAAAAGTTCATCCCAGAGCGGATCAAGCTGTACTAATGCTTCGCGAACGGTGTTCTCGTTTATTTCGGGATCCGAGACCTTCGCCGCTTTCCAAGTCCCTATGATTATTTCGGGTTGGCGAAACACCGCCCGAAGTTGGTTGATGACCGCCGCTTCGATTTCGGCGGCAGGCACGCGCCCGACAGGACAGGTTCCGGCACCATGCCTGAGAACCGTCTGACTGACATAGTAACGATAAAGCCGGTTCTTCTTGCGTGTGTGGGTTGGAGAAAACGCCGCCCCGGAGACCGGCGACGCCGCCGTCACACCGGGCCCCGTGCCAGAACCGACCGACGCAATTGAACCCGAACCGACCCCATTGAAGCTGGGCGAGACAGCCGCTGGCTCTGAACCCAGCCCCTCGGAACCAGCGCCGCCCGACCTCGTTGCGATCCACAACGAGGCCATGTCCTACGCCAAGGCTGTCGTCGATCTCTGCCGTCTCGCGGGCCAATCGCAAATGGCAGCTTCGTTCCTGACTGCTGAAACCAACCTCGAGGATATCCGCAAGGCGCTGATCGACGCCAAGGCTACCAATGAACCCGAAATCTCCGCCGCCCATCCACAGCCGGGTCCCGCGCCTCAGGCCAAGCCCTGGGGCGATGTGATTGCCCGCACCTTCAAACGCAAAGGATAACAACCCGTGACCATTCTGACCGAAGGCCGCCATGCAGGCGGCTTTATTACCTGGGAGGCCTTTCGCGATTACTGCCGCGAGGTCGTCACCATCGCCAGCGGAACGCTCGAGCCCGGCACCGTTCTGGGCAAGATCACCGCGGACGGCAAATATGCCGCCCATGACCCGGCTGCCGTTGACGGCACCGAGACCGCCGTCGCCGTGCTTTGGGGTAAAGCCGACGCCACCGCTGCCGACGCGGATGCCGTTGTGCTGCTGCGCGGTCCCGCCATCGTCAATCAGCACGATCTGGTGTTCACCGGCACACCCACGGCACCGGAAATCACCGCCGCGCATACAGCCCTAGCCGCTGTCGGCATCCTCACCCGCTGATCTTTCCAAGATTTCTGAAAGGACACCCCCATGGCTACCATGGACATCTTCGAGACCGATGCCTTTTCGGTCATCGAACTCACCCGGGCGCTGGAGAACATCCCCTTCAAGCCCGCAACCCTGTCGGGCTCCGGCCTGTTCTCCGATCGTGGCGTACGCTCCCGCACCGTTGTCATTGAGTCCCGCGATGGCACCTTGTCGCTGATCCCGTTCTCCGAACGCGGTTCGGCCTATGATCAACAGGTGCCGGAACACCGCGATGTACGCGCTTTTGTCTGTCGTCAGTTCAAAAAGCAGGATGTGCTCTGGGCTTCAGAAATCCAGGGCATCCGTGCCTTTGGCTCCGAGTCCGAAACCCAGCAAATTCAGGCCGAAGTTGCCCGGCGACTGCGCCGGTTGCGTTCTGACGCAGAGGCCACGTTTGAATACCACCTGCTGAACGGCATTCAGGGCAAGGTGCTGAACCCGAAGGATGGTACCACCGTCATCGATTACTTCACCGAGTTCGCCATCACCCCTGCCGCCGAGATCGACTTTGATCTGGACAATGCCTCGCCCGGATCCGGTGCCCTGCGTAAGCGCTGTCAAGCCCTGATTGAA
>DFBD01000103.1:0-417 GCA_002367255.1 Rhodobacterales bacterium UBA3089
GTCATCATGTTCCCGATGAACCAACGCGCCGAAGACCTGATGATGGAAGCCCCGGGCGAGGCATCAAACGAGCAGCTTCGCGAGTTGGGACTGCGGATTATCCCGCAGGATTAAGCAATTTGGTTGTTAGATGAATTACTTCCGACTTCAGAAGCAAGTTTTTTGAAGTCGGAATAATGCCAAAAAAATTCTACAGCGGTTTCGTATGATGGAAGCAGGTCGGCTTGAGTGACATCTTGTCCCCGTGGGAAATCTTGCAACTGAGCCAGTGATGGCCCCGTCTTGGTTGAAGAACAGGATCACCTTTACTATCAGCCGTTGATGATAGCGCAGCGTCATATTCGTGGACTCTTGTTTTTTGTTGCAAAAAGGCCAACAACTGGAGGAATCATGCCATCAACGAGAAAAACTCCATGT
>DFBD01000103.1:506-1008 GCA_002367255.1 Rhodobacterales bacterium UBA3089
AAACAATACGCGAGGTTTTGGCGTTGGCGTCTCGGGCGCCCAGTGGCACCAACACCCAGCCTTGGAAGGTGCATGTCGTGCGGGGTGCTGTGCGTGACCAATTGTGTGATGAAATCATCGCGGCGTTTATGGCTGGTGACCAATACAGCGAAGAATATGCCTATGCGCCGGACCCGTGGGGCGAGCCGTATCTGGCGCGACGGCGGGCCACGGGCTGGGGGCTTTATGGCACGTTGGGGATCGTAAAGGGCGACAAAGACAAGATGGTAGCGCAGCACGCCCGCAATTTTGGATTTTTCGATGCGCCGGTCGGGCTGTTCATCACCATTGATCGTGGGCTTGAACTGGGATCTTGGCTGGATTTAGGCCTGTTTATGCAAACCCTGATGTTGGCCGCGCGTGGCCGTGGGCTTGATACTTGCCCACAGCAGGCTTTTGCCGGTTTTCACAAGATCATCCAGAACAGGCTGGCGATTCCGGCTGACGAGATGGTGGTCTGCGG
>DFBD01000103.1:1071-4479 GCA_002367255.1 Rhodobacterales bacterium UBA3089
GATCCGACCGCTAACTTATTTATTGGAGACACCTTATGAGCCTTTTTACCGAAACCGCCGCTTGGGTTGAAGACGAGCACCGGATGTTTGCCGATACTGCACGTAAGCTTTTTGCTGACGAGATGACCCCGAATATCGATAGGTGGATTGAACAGGGCATCGTTGACCGTGAATTTTGGCGAACCGTTGGTGCGCAAGGCGTTATGGGTGGCGCTGTGCCCGAGCAGTATGGCGGGTTTGGTGGCGGCTACGGGTTTGACGCGATCACGGTTTATGAACAGGGTCGCGCGGGTGATACCGGTTGGGGCTATGGCATCCAGACCATCGTGATCCACTACCTGATGAATTATGGCAGCGAGGAGCAGAAAAAACGCTGGGGGCCAGGCCTGGTCAGCGGTGATATAGTTGCGGCGATTGCGATGACGGAACCGGGCACCGGGTCCGACTTGCAAGCCGTTCAGACCTATGCAGAACGTGATGGGAACCAATATAAGATCAATGGTTCAAAGACATTTATAACCAATGGTCACACGGCTGATATTATCATTGTTGTAACCAAAACCGACCGTAATGCCGGTGCTAAAGGTGTATCGTTGATTGTGATCGAGACCGAGGGTCTGGAGGGGTTCCGACGCGGCCGAAACCTCAAGAAGTTGGGAATGAAGGCTAACGACACAGCCGAGCTGTTTTTCGAAGACGTGCGGGTTCCTACCGCCAATTTGCTGGGGCCAGAAGAGGGGCAGGGGTTTTACCAGTTGATGAATCAGCTACCGTGGGAACGCCTGATGATTGCAATTACCGCGCTTGGTTTCATCGATTTCGCGCTGGCGGAAACAATCGCCTATACGCAAGATCGCAAAGCATTCGGCCAACGGATTATGGACTTTCAAAACACCCGTTTCAAACTGGCAGAAATGAAAACCAAGGCAGAGCTGTTACGTTCGTTCGTCAATGACGGGATCGCGCGGCTTGAAGCTGGCAAGCTGGATGCGGCGACGGCCTCGATGGCGAAATACTGGGGTAGCGAGACTCAGAACCAAGTCATGCATGAATGCCTGCAATTGTTTGGTGGTTATGGCTTTATGATGGAATACCCCATCGCACGGCTTTATGCCGATAGTCGGGTGCAGATGATTTATGGCGGGACCAACGAAATAATGAAGGAACTAATCGCGCGCTCGATCGATGTTTAGGGGTATTCCCCGCTAATCCGATTTCACGCTCTTCAGTATTTCCTCGGTGTGTTCCCCAAGCTTTGGGGCAGGGGTAATATCAAAGCGCGCAGGCGTGGCCGAGTATTTAACTGGCGGTTTTGATGTCCAGATCGGTCCCTCTGTCGGGTGGTCGATTTTCTGGAAGAAACCGGTAGCGGCCAGATGCGGATCGTGGGGCAGGTCTTTTAGCAAGCGCACGGGCATGGTCGGAATATCGGCTTGGTCCATCAGCTCAATCCATTCATCTGTGGTGCGTTCCAGCGCGATCTGGGCCACCATATCGTAGATTCCGCCGATATTGAGGCTACGTTCGTCCATGCTGGTAACCCATGGGTGATCCAGCATTTCTGTCCGGTCAACCGCTTTGAAGAACCGCGCCCATTGGGCGTTTGAGTAAGGCAGGATGGTGATAAAGCCATCCTTTGTCTGCACGGGGCGGCGATGGGGAACCAGCATACGTTTGTAGCCGAAACTTTCGGGTTCCTCCTCAAAGGTGGCCGCCGCCATGTGTTCCACCAGCAGAAACGAGGCGAGGGTCTCTAGCATCGGAACCTCGACATGTTGCGCTTGCCCTGTGCGTTCGCGATGGAACAGCGCAGTGGTAATCGCATGGGCGGCGGTCAGGCCACCCAACTTGTCAGCAATGATCGTGGGTGCATAGGCCGGTGCGTTATCGGGGTTTTGCATCGTGGCCAGCCCCGCCATGCCCGAAATCGATTGGACACTGTCGTCATATGCAGGTTTATCAGCATAGGGCCCGTCCGAACCGAACCCCACAGCGGCCACCGTGATTAGTTTGGGGTTAAGGGTGCGCAACGTGTCAGGCGACAGAGAGAGCCGCGCGAGGGCGGCGGGGCGAATACTGGAAACAAAGACATCTGCGTCTTTCAGCAGCGCCAGCAATTGTTCGCGACCTTCGGGCGTTTTCAAATCCAGAACGATGCTGCGTTTATTGCGGTTCGCACCAAGAAATGCGGCACCCATGCCGGGGTTTTGGGCTGGTAGCACCTGCCGAAGCATATCACCTTCGGGGCTTTCGACTTTTATAATGTCAGCGCCGAGATCGCCAAGCATCTGGGTAGCCAAGGGGCCGAATACGACCGAGGTCATATCAATAACTTTTATACCGTCAAAGGCGCCTGGAATTTGATTGCTCATGTATGTTTGCTCTCGGGTTTGTGTGTCAGAGTAGTTGCATTAAATCTAACGTCTGTTAGAAATAAGGTCAATGTAGATTCGCATACTGCCAAGGCAGCAAAAGGAGAGCAACATGGAAAACGCATTAGGACCAGATGCAAGATTTCGGGAAGGGCTGTCAAACGGGCAGATCAACCTTCCTCAATGTGACGAATGTGGCAAGTCCCACTTTTTCCCCCGGGTTAATTGCCCACATTGCGGCAGCACATCGTTAACCTGGCATCGTGCAGCAGGCACAGGCGAGGTGCATACCACCACAACCGTGCGCCGCCGACCAGAGAGTGGCGGGGATTACAATGTGTCCATGGTCGAGTTGGCCGAAAATGTCCGCATGATGAGCCGTGTTGACGGGATCGCACCGGCAGATGTGAAGATTGGAATGCCGATTACGGTATTTGTGGGTGATATTGACGGCAACCCTGCCGTTTTGTGTAAACCGGCGGAGGGTTGAGAGATGACTGATAATTTGCGCGGAAAATCCGCAATTGTAGGCGTAGGCCATGCCGGTTTTGGTGAGGCACACGGATTTAGTGCGTATGATGTCATGGCGCAATCCACGCATGCGGCGCTGAACGATGCCGGACTGAAGCTAAGCGATGTTGACGGGCTGTTCTGCACCATGATGGAAGACAGTATGCCTGCGCTAATGGCGGCGGAATATCTGGGTATCCAGCCACGCTTTATTGATGGCACCATGACGGGGGGGTCGTCTTTTGTGAATTACCTGACCTCGGCGACGATGGCGCTGGAGGCGGGTTTATGTGATGTGGCGTTAATTTGTTATGGTTCAAACCAGCGCACAGCGTCGGGGCGGTTGGTGACAGCTTCGAAGTTACCGCCTTACGAGGGGTTATACGGTCCGCGCTATCCGATATCCGGTTATGCGCTGGCGGCAGCGCGGCACATGTATGAATATGGCACTACGCGTGAAAATTTGGCCGACGTGGCTGTGGCGGCGCGGGCGTGGGCCAGCCACAACCCCGAAGCGTTTATGCGT
>DFBD01000079.1:0-2096 GCA_002367255.1 Rhodobacterales bacterium UBA3089
CACCGCTGAGCTGGTGATCCCCAAGGCGCGGGCGGCACCCGCAAAGCTCTCGGCCTTAACAACGGCAATGAAGACGCCAACACGGGAGATTTGATCCATCTACATTATCAACCTAATGGAATGAGTTATCTTCTAAATCTTAGTATTATCAATTCCGGTTCCGCATGCAATCTATGCTTCAGAACAACAAACACGCATCTGGAGAACGAACATGACACAGTCAACCATCCCGAATTACGGCGCATTTATTACCCGCGTCTCCCTTGGCGGCATCCTCCTGGCCCACGGCCTTCTGAAAGTGCTCGTCTTCACCATCCCGGGCACCGTGGGATATTTCGCCAGCCTGGGGCTGCCGGCAACCGCCGCATATCTGACGATCTTTGCAGAAATTGCCGGCGGCACCGCGATCCTTCTGGGCCTCTACACGCGCTTGGCCTCTCTTCTTTCAATCCCGGTGCTGCTGGGTGCGCTTTGGGTACATGCCGGTAACAACTGGGTGTTCAGCGCGGAAGGTGGCGGCTGGGAATTCCCGTTGTTGCTGGTGCTTCTTGCCCTCGCGGTCGCCTTTCATGGAAATGGTCCTTTCGCTTTGCGCAAACTGCCGGTGATCGATGGCTATATTCCGCAGAACTTGAAGGCCTAATACGAACCCTTTGCATTAACCAGAAAGCCGGATTCATGCCTAAACTATTGATGTTCCCGGAAGCGCGCGGACCGCGTCGACAAACAATAAGCTCGCAGCCTTGGCTGCGAGCATTGCCCGAGACGCATATGTCGAGGTCGCCCTGATCAACCTCAACGATTTTGATATGCCAATCTACAATGGTGATATCGAAGCAGAGACTGGCCTGCCGGAAAGCGCTAAGCGGCTGAAACAACTCTTTGTCGACCATGACGGGCTGTTCATGGACGGGCTGTTCATGGCCTCGCCTGAGTATAACAGTTCCATCTCGCCTTTGCTTAAAAATGCGCTGGATTGGAATTCGCGTCCGCATACCGAGAATGAGCCGTCTCTTTGAGCTTACCATGGCAAGGTCGCGGCCCTTGGGTCTGTCGCCCCTGGCGCTTTGAGCGGTTTGCGGGGCCTTGTTCCGCTGCGCATGATGTTGGGCAATATTGGCGTGACGGTCGTGCCAAACCAGGTCGGCGTATCGAATAGGCTTGGCGCATTTGATGACGCTGGCGCGCTTAATAACGATCAACAGTCTCAGATGCTGACGGCCACGATCGACCAATTGATTTTGACGACGCGCGCCATGACTGGGCCGGTACAAAAAGATGAAAGGAATGCGGCATGAGCTGGAACCCGACACTTGAACCAACCTGCCCCGGTGTGGATGACGTCGATTCGATCGAAACTCTGATCGTGCCACGGGCCCGCGACATTGGCGATTTCAAGGTTCGCCGCGCCCTCCCGTCAGCCAAACGCCAAATGGTCGGTCCTTTTGTATTCTTTGACCAAATGGGTCCGGCTGAGTTCATCACGGAACAGGGCATCGACGTGCGCCCGCATCCCCATATCGGATTGGCGACGGTGACCTATCTCTACAAGGGAGAGTTCCAGCACCAGGACTCCCTCGGCAACAACCAGATGATTTACCCCGGTGAGGTGAACTGGATGATTGCCGGGAACGGTGTCACCCATTCGGAACGCACAAGTACGCAGACCCGCAAAGGGCCAAGCAGCCTGTTCGGCATTCAGACATGGGTGGCCTTGCCGGAGGACGCTGAAGACATGGACGCTGATTTCGAGAACCACAAGGAAGGCGCGCTGCCGTTCATAGAAGGTGAAGGCAAACAGGTGCGGCTCATTGTTGGCAATGCCTGGGGTGAACGCGCGCCGGCCAAGACATTTACAGAGATGTTCTATGCTGATGCCATCCTGGAAGCTGGTGCGATGCTGCCGATGCCCGACAACCATGAGGATCGCGGCATCTACGTGACTGGCGGCTCAATCGAAGTCGCCGGCGACGCCTATGAATCCGGTCAGATGATGGTGTTCCGTCCCGGTGATGCGATCACCGTCAAGGCTGGTTCGGCAGGTGCACGGTTGATGTTACTTGGCGGCGAGACACTGAATGGCCCGAGACATATCT
>DFBD01000079.1:2191-3219 GCA_002367255.1 Rhodobacterales bacterium UBA3089
AACTGACAAGGACGAATTCATCCCCTTGCCGGACTAAGCGAACGTCTCGTCTGCGACCGAAGCAGGTTCGAGATACAACCAACAGCCTACGAAAGATGATCACATGACGATCGCCCAAAATACCATCCAACAAGATGGCTTGAGCTTTGCCGTTCGCCCCGCCGGTGAACGTGGGCATGCCAACTTTGGCTGGCTCAAGTCAGCACATAGTTTCAGCTTTGGAAACTACTATGATCCCAAGCAAATGGGGTTTGGAAATCTGCGCGTCATCAATGATGATCTTGTCGCGGGTGGCAAAGGGTTTGGGCAGCACCCGCACCAAAACGCCGAGATCTTCTCTTACGTGTTAGGCGGGGCGTTGGAACATAAGGACTCACTGGGCAACGGATCGGTCGTCAGCGCCGGCGGCGTACAATACATGAGCGCAGGATCTGGCGTGACCCATTCCGAGTTCAATCCATCCTCGACCGAAGAAATGCGGTTTTTGCAGGTTTGGTTGCTGCCCGAGACGCAGAATACCAAGCCCGCATATGACACGATAGATCTGTCAAGCGAGGATAAGAGCGGCAAGCTCAAATTGTTTCTGTCCCCTGATGGGCGCAACGGTTCCATGACGATCCAGGCAGACGCCAGTGTCTACGCGGCGACATTGGACGGTGGCCAGGCAATCAGCGTTGATTTGAAGGCTGGACGCAAAGGTTGGGTGCAGGTTGCTGATGGATATCTCACCGTGAATGGTATCGCTTTGTCCAAGGGTGACGGTCTGGCCATTGACGGCAGCGGTTTGCTGACTTTTGACCAAGGCAACAACGCAGAGATCTTGTTCTTCGACCTTGCCCAATAGACCTGACGAATAAGGCCGGCGGAACGAATGTGCCGCCAGAACATTCACCACCAGAAATATTTCACGAACAGAAACTCTGCATTCGAGCCACAGTGCTTGGACTTAAATTTGACGATAAGCCTTTAGTTGGTCGACAGCGGAAGCGGACACTCGTCGCGTCGAGTCATTGCTGCAGTTTGGGCTC
>DFBD01000061.1 GCA_002367255.1 Rhodobacterales bacterium UBA3089
CAAGATCATCGCGCGCGAAACCATCGCCGCAATGCGCAAAGACGTGACCGCCAAATGTTACGGCGGGGACATCAGCCGTAAGAAGAAACTGCTCGACAAGCAGAAAAAGGGTAAAGCCAAAATGCGCGAATACGGGAATGTGAGCATCCCGCAGGAAGCCTTTATAGCTGCGTTGCGGATGGGTGAGGAGTGATCATGGTTGAGTGTATCAGCTTGTTCTCCGGAGCCGGAGGCCTCGATATTGGGGCTGAGTTGGCAGGCGCAAAAATCAAAATCGCTGTCGAGAATGACAAAGATGCAGCAAAGACTCTCCGTATGAACGATCAAGAAGGTCGTATCGACGTATGGGAAGATGACATCACCAATGTTGGCTTCAAAAAATTACGAAAGAGCACAGGCAAAAATATCTTGATTGGTGGTCCGCCATGTCAGCCTTTCTCAAAGAATGGATATTGGGTCAAAAACGAGAATCGACTGATTGAACGAGATCCAAGAAATATGCTCGCCCAGTTCTTGCGCGCTGTGAATGAACTGAAGCCAAATGGCTTCTTGTTCGAGAATGTCGAAAGCCTTTTGCACCCCAGCAACCGCGACACTTTTCATGCTTTTGTGGCTGAGGCAGAAGACCTAGGTTATCGCTGCACTTACTACAAAGCGAACGCAGCTGATTTCGGGATACCACAGTTGCGGAAACGAATCTTTGTATTTGGAGTTCGAAAAAGAGGTGGGGAAATCCCACATCCAAAAACGACGCATTCGGCGAAACCAGAGGTCACTGGCTTGTTGCCTCATCCGGGCGTGGGGGCGTTCATCTCCAAGTTTGATAAGTCAGAATTTTTTGAACCTAGCGAGGTCGCTACAGAAGGGACTTACTATCCTGAGTTGATCAATGTGCCCTCTGGTCGGAATTACATCGCGCTTCGAGACGTTCCTGAGCACCAGGGGAAAGTGTTTAAATCTGGCTCTAGATTTTGGAATTTTCTATTTAAGCTGCATCCTGACAAACCCTCAATTACGATCGCAGCACAGCCAGGGCCGTGGGTAGGGCCATTCCACTGGACAAATAGGCGTTTGAGAGTGCCCGAAATTGCAGCCATTCAGACCTTTCCTGAGAGTTATAAGTTCTTTGGATCGAGGCGCTCCGTACAAAAGCAGATTGGTAATGCTGTGCCATGTGAACTGGGGGAGGTTATGGTAAGGCATTTGCTGGAGAACATTTGATGCACTTGCAAGAAGGATCAATGCCATTTTTACTTGGTGACTACTTACGGGCGTATTCCCAAGATTTTCGGATATTGAGTTCAAGTAACCCCTATCGATTTGCTCTCAACGGTTTGAATTATTCAGCCCACGTATCTCTGGCCCATTTTGCGGCTCGCAAGAATCCCGACGAGTGGCGAATTCAGATTCCAAGATCAGTGCGGGAAACTCAGATTGCGCGAGAGCAGGCTGGCGATATCGTACTGTTTATCGGCTTCTTTGATGACTATCCCGCATTCACTGCTTGGGAGGCATCTTATGTGCTTTCTCTTAATTCTAAGGACATCGGTTCAGTTTACGTCCCGCACTCAAATGCAAATGACGCATCGACAAACATGGCGGCGCTCGACCGAAGGGCAGCAAGAAATCTGGGGCGCAATACAACTAAGTTGACTTTTAGAGGAGAGTTTCTCGGTTTTTACGCAGAGAACCTAAACCTCCTGCATCAAGTTGAAACTGGCGCACAGCTTCTTCGGGTCGTCGAACAGTTTTCGGATTTTATTGAGCAAGCTGAGCCTTCTGGGACCGAAAATCAATTGGTCGAGATTGCTGGCCGTCGCAGAAAGGTCTCATCTGTTAGGAAGAATTATCCGAGAAATCCGCACTTCCGCGATTCTGTGATGAGTGCCTATTCTGGTTCATGTGCGATCTGCAGAAAACAATTGGGCATCGTTGAGGCTGCACATATTATTCCGCATAATCATCCTGACTGTGTGGAAGCGGTCACGAACGGCATCGCGCTTTGCGTTGAACATCACAGACTCTACGATGCCGCCCTATTGATGCCGACAGCTGGTCAGCGTTTCGTACTGAACAATCAAAGGGTTGAACATCTCAAGAACATCGGGCAAGACTCTGGTCTAGACGAGGTTAGAATATTGGCTGCCGGTAGTTATGAGGTTCCACACGATGCTCAATTCAACCCGAACGAGGAATTCCTCAAACGAGGAGTTAGAATTCGATTGGGAACAGACGCTTGATGGCATCATAAGAGATGTGGAGGCGGCAGAAAGTGCTCTTTCGGTTTATGGCTTAGAAAAAGATCAAAGTTCACGAGCAAGCACGGGATCATTTTACACACCTGAGGATGTAGCAGATCAAGTTTGGGATCAATTTTTTGATCATCACTCGATCCGAAGCTTAGACGATCTGACTTCGTTTATCGGCGACTACAAGTTTGTAGAACCGTCCGCCGGGTCAGGTATATTTGTCTTCACTTTCATTCGTCGCGCGATGCGATTAGGTGCCGGTCTTGACCTCCTAAAGCATATTAAATTTGACGTTATCGATCTTAATCTGGGCGCTCTACGGTTCGTACGCTCCAAACTCATGGAAATTGAGAGGATTGTCGGCGTCGAGTTGACCGGGTTCAAGCTGGTTCAATCTGACTTCCTTGATTGGGCGGAGCAAACGACTGTTGAGAACGTTGCTTTTGTAGGCAACCCGCCTTTTGTTAAGAACGCAAAAGGAAGTAAATGGCGCAACAGTTTCGCGGATTTTGTTCAGGCGATGCTGACATACCGTTGCGAGCGCAGAGCCATCTGTCTCATTTTACCAATGTCGGTTTGCTTCAGCCGAGATTACCTCAACCTGCGCGAACAAATCCTGGATGCCAAGCTTCCACTTAGCATTTCAAGTTATGACAATATCCCTGATTGTCTTTTCAAGTTTGGCAAACCCGATCATTCTAATACCAATAAGGCCAATAGCCAGCGCTGTTCGGTATTGAACTTGGGTGGAGAAGGAAGCCTATTTCGTCGAGCCAGCAAAATGATGCGCTGGGCCGCTTCTGAGCGTGAGACGGTTTTATCGAGACTGCCTGAATTCATCGCTTTCGACGGGCCGAGTACAGGAGATCAATTCCCTCGATTGATTTCGGAAGCAGTGATCAGCTACCTGGATCGCAATCAAAGAAGCCCTACAATTGGTTCATTCGTAGACCGTAGTGCGGATCCTGCCTTTGCTGTTGCGGCAGTCGCTAGGAACTTCATTGGGATCAGGGATGTTGACAAGCTGACGAATTCAGCAATTCCTATTGGCTCTGGTGACGCGGACGTTGATCTCCTGCTTTTGCAAGTCCTTTCTTCATCTGCTTTCTATGACTATTGGCTGACGTTTGGTGACGGATTCCATGTTACCCGCTCTTTGATCGATCGATTTCCGATCAGCAAAGAAATTGCCAATGAGTGTGAGCGACGAGTTCCTATCGCGCGACGGCTCTGGCAAGATCGAGCGAGGTTTAAGCAAACGAAGTTGAACCGTGGGATTGAGGTATCGTCATATAAATTTGGCGACCATTTCGAGCATGTGCAGTTTATTTAGACCCCCGTCTACTCCCAACCATCATCCTTGATCGTTTTGATATTGTTTTCCGCACCCGCCTCCGCGGGCGCGATATCCTGATTTTTTGTGTTTAGTCCCTCAAGCGCCGAGCGGAATGCGTCCGCATTCCTTGGCTACGCGCCATCAGGCGCGACGCCCGGTCGGGCTTGCGGTCCGCTGGTCGCGGACCGTTTGGTGCTGGCGGCGGGGATAGTGGGCTTGTCCGGCGGCTGCGTTAGTTCTTGCCCAAATCGCGCTGTCTTAGCTGCTCGGCCAGTTCGATGGCCTCTTTCGCTTCGTCGGACAGGCTCTCCCACTCTTTCTTCTGCTCTGCCTCCACCCGCAGGCGAATATTCTCAATCTTGCGGTCAAGACTGGCGCGGACATCGCCGGCATCTCGGGCGCTCGCGCCCTGCTCCAGCTCCCATTCCTTGCGCCATTTCTT
>DFBD01000170.1 GCA_002367255.1 Rhodobacterales bacterium UBA3089
CCCCATCCTGATCATGGACGAGCCACAGAAGATGGAAGGTAGGGCCACGCTGGACGCCCTGCCAAAGTTCAAGCCGCTGTTTATCCAACGCTATTCTGCCACCCACCGGACCGTGCATAACAAAGTGCACCGGCTGGACGCGGTGGATGCCTTTAACCAGAAGCTAGTGAAAAAGATTGCGGTGCGCGGCATTCATACGCGCGGTCTGGCGGGGACCAACGCCTATCTCTATCTCGAAGGGATCGAGATTTCCCGTCATGCACCGGTTGCCCGGATCGACATGGAAGTGAAGCTGAAATCTGGCCAGATCAAGCGGCAGTTGAAGCGGCTGACGGCCGGGCGAAACCTGTTTGATGAATCGGGCGAGCTGGACCAGTACCGCGGCTTTACCATCAGCCAGATCAACGCGGTGACCGACACCGTCGAATTCACCAACGGCGTGGTTCTGAAAGCGGGTGAGGCTACCGGTGATGTGACCGAAGGTGACATTCGGCGTATCCAGATACGCGAAACCATCAAGGCGCATTTCGACAAGGAAAAGCAGCTATTTGCACAAGGCATCAAAGTTCTGTCCCTGTTCTTTATCGATGAGGTCGCCAAATACCGGGACTATTCACGCGAAGATGAGAAGGGCGAGTATGCCCGCATTTTCGAAGAAGAATATGACCTGTTGCGCGACGAATACCTGTCGGAGCTGGAGCTCGAAAACGAGGCCTATCGCAAATACCTTGCGGATATTGAAACAGGTCGCACCCACAAGGGCTATTTCTCGATCGACAAAAAGCGCAATCTGACGGATCCCAAGATCATTGCTCGCGGCGAGCGCGCCGGGCTATCCGATGATGTGGATGCCTATGACCTGATCCTGAAAGACAAGAAGCGGCTGCTGTCATTTGAGGAACCGACCCGCTTCATCTTTTCGCATTCAGCTTTGCGCGAAGGTTGGGACAATCCGAATGTATTTGTGATGTGCATGCTCAAACACAGCGACAACACAATTTCCCGCCGCCAGGAAGTGGGTCGGGGCTTGCGGTTGTCTGTCAACAAGAGTGGCGACCGGATCGACCGCCCGGCAATCGTGCATGATATCAACGTTCTGAACGTCGTGGCGAGCGAAAGCTACAAGAATTTTGTTGCCGGGTTGCAAAGTGAAATCGTCGAGACATTGTCGTCTCGCCCACGCCAGGCAACCGAAGCCTACTTTACCGGAAAGATTCTGGAAAAGGATGGTGAGCAGGTCGAGGTCACGGCGGCGATGGCCAAGCAGATTTACCGGTACTTAATCAAGAATGACTATACGGATGACAATGACCAGATCACATCTGAGTATCATGATGCAAAAGAAGCCGGGACTTTGGCCGATCTGCCTGAGGACCTGCGGCCTTATTCGGATGATGTGTTCGCCATAGTCAACAGCGTGTTCAGTGAGGCAGATTTGCCGAAAGTGGACGATGGCAGAAAGCCGAAAACAAACCCGCTGAACGACAATTTCAAGAAGCAGGAATTCAAAGATCTGTGGGCCAGGATCAACCACAAGGCAGTTTACCGTGTTGAATTCAAATCTGAAGAGTTGGTATCCAAGAGTGCCAGCGCGCTGGACAGCGAACTGCGAGTGACACCGTTACAGTTCACTGTTCAAGAGGGTGTTCAAACGTCTGGCTTGACACAGAACATGCTAGAGGATGGCACCGGTTTTGAAGTAACTGGAACCAGAACGGAGCATGGCCAATCCGTTCAATCAAAGGTAAGATATGATCTGATTGGAAAGTTGTCGGATAATACGCAACTCACTCGCGAAACCGTCGCTAACATCCTTGGGCATATACAACCGGCAATTTTTTCACAATTCCAGCAGAATCCTGAACATTTCATCGCTGAGGCTTCCCGGATCGTCAAAGAACAAAAGGCTACGATGGTGATCGAGAAGCTTAGCTATGATGCTGTCAGAGACCGCTACGATTCCGATATTTTCACAGCAGGTCAGACCGGGCAGGATTTTTCGCGAGCCACTCAGAAGCTCAAAAAGCACATTTACGATTACGTAATTGCAGATTCTGATGTAGAGAAACGGTTTGCTGATGACCTAGACACTGCTGGGGAAGTTGTTGTTTATGCCAAACTTCCAAGAGGTTTCCTGATCCCAACTCCAGTTGGTGACTACAATCCTGATTGGGCGATCACATTCAAAAACGGAAGCGTCAAACATATATTTTTCATTGCTGAAACGAAAGGTACAATGTCTTCGATGAAGCTGAGGGAAATTGAGAAAACAAAAATCGAATGTGCCCGCAAGTTTTTCAATGAAATCGCGTCAATGGTCACCCACGATAATGTCAAATATGATGTCGTCGACGGTTATGACAAGTTGATGGATTTAGTTAGTTGAATTGAGGGCACAGCTCCGATCACGGTCTTTGGTATTTGGTGGGTTCAAAATCCAGTGAGCCTCTGTTCTTGTCTGACGAATTCGATGTGTCCTTATACTGACAACTTTTGGCTTGCTCCCGTATGACAAAGTAATCGCTCAGCATTTCTACGATTGGTGAACTTTCTGGCAAGCGCGTCACCTCTTCTGCTGCTCGAACGAGTTTTGCCTGGCTGTATTCCACCACAGGCGGGCAAACCCCGGTGACAGACTCAGAACTCACCGTCGCGCAGGCGCTCAACAAGCTCGTCACGATTGCGAGGCCGACGAGTTGCGGCCTCAAGCATTCGGCGTTGGATTTCATTTACTTTCTCCCGATTTTCAAGTCGCTCCGCCATCCGCGCAGCGCGTTCGCCTGAGCGGCGCAAGGACAGCACGAACAGCAATATTGCGAGGGCGATGGTTGCCCATTTCCCGACAGCCGGGGCGAACCGGCTGCCGAAAATCCATGTGAAGAGAGCGCCCATCACCTCCGCCCTTTGCGCCAATCGTCCCAGCGCGCATAGATCGTGACGCTGACGCCAATCAGCGCCACGGCAATGAACGCCCAGCGCATAGTGTCGAGATAGGGGATCAACGGCTGGATGGCGACCTGAGTGTCGGCCACGGCCTGTTGCACCACCTCAACGCCTGCCGCACCGATCGTGGCAACTCCGGCAGCACCGCCGCCCTTCATGGTGCGGGACTCAGTCAGGCTTTCACGCAAACGTGGCGACTCAGGCGCAAACCGGGTGGTGCGACCACTGCGAGTGGCGCGGGGCGGAAACGGATCACCCCACTGGCGGGCACGACCGAT
>DFBD01000050.1:0-3462 GCA_002367255.1 Rhodobacterales bacterium UBA3089
ACGCATGACATCAAACGGGTTGCAACACTGCGCGACTCCAAGATTATTGCGCAGCGTCAGGCCGAGGCAGTTGCCGTTGCAGCGCTTGAGGATCAATCGGAAGCCGAACAGCCATCCGATGACGCTTCGGGACTGTTCAACTAGTCGAAGCGATCTAGAATTGAGAAAGTCCCGCTGGAAACGGCGGGGCTTTTTTATTGACTAAGGGCCATGTGGTGCAGGTAACGCGCATCGGTATCGGGGGCTATACGTGCATGTTGGCACAGTTGGGCGACATAGCTGGCGCAACATGCATGGTGCAGGCGCTCGACTTCCGGCACAGCTAAAAGTTTGGCGTACTCGACGGCAAAGGTCGCCTCGTGAGACAGGGCCGACAGGTCTTCGGATTCGTTGCGATTATAGGTTTCGAAAAACTCTTCATCATGGCGATAGACACGTGCTGCTCCGCTTTTACGCGTGCCTTTCAACGAAAATCCCTCAGACGATTTTACAGCGTAATGGTTAACCTGTGCTGCCTCGTGGGTGATGCGGCGCATTGCGATGGCGCGCGAGTGTTTCGGTTTGCCGCCTAATTGTACGGCGCGAAGTGGCGCACCCTCACTATCGACCCAGATATTGTCACCGCCCCACTGACCTGAATATCGACGCGGTGTATGCGATGCCATTCGTGCGAAATCCTTCAAGTCTCTGAAGATCGATTTGTAATGCATGTTGGCACGGACCTGTCCCTCGGCTGCACGTGTGAACTGGTGGCGGACAAACTCGTCAGTCCATATGGTCTGTTCGTTGCTACCGAAAACCTTCCAGTTTACAGCCATGCCCAGACAGTGCTGACCGTTAAGACGTATTAAATCGTGGATCGAACCGTCGCCTGCGAAAACTTGCAGGAACTCGTCAGTATCAAGCGCCATGACCCAATCAGCGGCCACCACCTGCGGGTCTTGGCGCGCACATCGGTAAGCCGAACCTAAAGGGGATTCCGAGTCAGATGGTTGGTGCCTGAGATGTCGAACGAAACCATGGTTCGCTAATGCATCCAGCAACCCATCGGAACCGTCTGTGCAGTCATGCGTTAGTACGACGATATCATCAAAGCCTATCACCCGATGCCAAGCGATCCATTCCAGCAAGTACGGTCCCTCGTTACGAGCAGGGGAGACCAGGCAGATGTTGGGTTTTGCGGGCATGTGCGGCGGATCCGATAATTGCTGCATTTGAAGCTACCTTGCTGGCCACTACATGTAAACTGGAAGCGATGGATTCGCTGTGCTGAAAGACTTGAGTTGATGCGGAAAAACAGAACAGGTAACAAGCAGCGGGAGAAGCCTTGAAAAGCTCAGTAATGCTTAGGCAATAATCGTCTTCTGAAGCAACGCATAAATCCTGATATACACCTGTTGACAAGTCCCCCGACTCCTTCTATTTATCCGCCACTCGGGATAGGCATCTGCCGAAACCTGATACAAGCCACAATCTGGCGGTCATGATCTAGGTTCAAACCTCGATCCTCTGGAATTTCGCTGCTCTGGGTCCCTAAGGGTCCCGTGGGCGGCACTATTGGCGTTTTGCACATTCGGTGCTTGACGAAGTTGAAACTGGTTGCACGGGGTTTTTACCGAATGCCAACGATACAACAGCTTATTCGCAAGCCGCGCCAACCGCGCGTGAAGCGACAGAAATCGCAGCATCTGCAGGCGTGTCCTCAGAAGCGCGGCGTGTGTACACGCGTATATACAACGACACCGAAAAAGCCGAACTCGGCTATGCGTAAGGTTGCCAAAGTGCGTCTTACTAACGGTTTCGAAGTTATTTGCTACATCCCTGGTGAAAAACACAACCTTCAGGAGCACTCCGTTGTGCTTATCCGTGGCGGTCGTGTGAAAGATTTGCCCGGTGTCCGTTACCACGTTCTGCGCGGTGTGCTGGATACCCAAGGCGTTAAAGATCGTCGCCAGCGTCGTTCGAAATACGGCGCTAAGCGTCCTAAATAAGGAGAGAGCAGTATGTCCCGACGTCATGCCGCCGAGAAACGTCAAGTTCTACCGGACGCCAAATTTGGTGACCGTATCTTGACGAAGTTTATGAATAACCTGATGCTCGACGGCAAAAAGTCCGTCGCAGAGCGTATCGTTTACGGTGCGCTTGAGCGTGTTGAAGACAAGCTGAAGCGTGCGCCTGTTGAGGTGTTCCACGAAGCTCTGGAAAACATCAAACCATCCGTCGAGGTTCGCTCCCGTCGTGTTGGTGGTGCTACGTACCAGATTCCCGTGGAAGTTCGCCCTGAGCGCCGCGAAGCACTTGCGATCCGCTGGTTGATCAAAGCTGCACGTACACGCAACGAAAACACAATGGAAGAGCGCCTTGCAGGCGAATTGCTTGATGCATCTTCTTCTCGTGGTTCCGCTGTTAAGAAGCGTGAAGATACTCATAAAATGGCCGATGCGAATAAAGCATTCAGCCATTACCGCTGGTAATCTAGGTTAGGACGAGAACAATGGCTCGCGAATATCCCCTTAATGAATACCGCAACTTTGGTATTATGGCGCACATCGATGCGGGTAAAACTACCTGCACGGAACGCATTCTTTACTACACGGGTAAAGAACATAACATCGGCGAGGTGCATGATGGCGCCGCGACTATGGATTGGATGGAGCAGGAGCAGGAGCGTGGTATTACCATTACTTCCGCTGCTACGACTACATTCTGGGAGCGCACAACAGACGGCACTACTTCCGAGTCAAACAAGCACCGTTTGAACATCATCGATACTCCGGGCCACGTTGACTTCACTATTGAAGTTGAACGTTCCCTTGCGGTTCTCGATGGCGCGGTTGCATTGCTTGATGCGAACGCTGGTGTTGAGCCACAGACTGAAACTGTTTGGCGTCAGGCTGACCGTTATAAAGTTCCGCGTATTGTTTTCGTTAACAAGATGGATAAAATCGGCGCTGACTTCTTCAACTGCGTAGAGCAGATTGAAAGCCGCGTTGGTGGTAACCCACTTCCAATCCAGTTCCCGATTGGTGCAGAGTCCGAACTTGAAGGCTTGGTTGATCTGATCACTATGCAGGAATGGGTTTGGGCAGGTGAAGACCTTGGTGCGTCTTGGGAGCTTCGCGAAATTCGCCCCGAGCTAAAAGACAAAGCCGACGAGATGCGTGCCGAGATGATCGAAAAAGCTGTCGAGATGGACGACGATATTATGGAGGCTTACCTTGAGGGTAACGAACCAGACATCGACACACTTCGTAAGCTGATCCGTCTGGGCACAATCTCCATGACTTTCGTGCCTATTCTTTGTGGTTCCGCGTTCAAAAACAAAGGTGTTCAGCCTCTGTTGAACGCTGTTCTCGACTTCTTGCCCAGCCCGCTGGACGTTGTTGATTACATGGGCTTCAAACCTGGTGACGCAACAGAGACTCGTGACATTGCCCGTCGTGCAGACGACGACATGGCATT
>DFBD01000050.1:3467-4831 GCA_002367255.1 Rhodobacterales bacterium UBA3089
ACACGTATCTATTCTGGTATTCTGAACAAAGGCGACGGCATCTATAACTCTACTAAAGAGAAAAAAGAGCGTGTCGGTCGTATGATGATGATGCACTCCAATGATCGCGAAGAGATCACGGAAGCATTTGCTGGCGACATTATCGCGCTTGCTGGTCTAAAAGATACAACAACTGGTGACACGCTTTGTGCGGTTAACGATCCGGTCGTTCTGGAAACAATGACATTCCCCGATCCTGTGATCGAGATTGCTGTTGAGCCCAAGACAAAAGCCGACCAAGAACGTATGTCCACTGGTCTAGCTCGTCTCGCTGCCGAGGATCCGTCCTTCCGCGTCGAGACTGACTTTGAATCCGGTCAGACAATCATGAAAGGCATGGGCGAGCTTCACCTCGACATCCTTGTTGATCGTCTGAAGCGCGAATTCAAAGTTGAAGCGAACATTGGTGCGCCTCAGGTTGCTTACCGCGAGACTATTGGTCACGAAGTTGAACACTCTTACACCCACAAGAAGCAGTCGGGTGGTTCGGGTCAGTTTGCTGAAGTAAAAATGATCATTTCGCCGACAGAGCCTGGTGAAGGGTACTCGTTTGAATCCCGCATCGTTGGTGGTTCTATTCCTAAGGAATATATCCCGGGCGTTGAAAAAGGCATTAACTCGGTAATGGACAGCGGCCCTCTGGCCGGCTTCCCGGTCATCGATTTCAAAGTTGCCCTGATCGACGGTAAGTTCCACGATGTGGATTCCTCGGTTCTTGCATTCGAAATCGCCGGTCGTATGGCTATGCGCGAAGGCATGCGTTTGGCTGGCGCCAAATTGCTGGAGCCAATCATGAAAGTCGAAGTGCTTACACCTGAAGAATATACAGGCGGCATTATCGGCGATCTGACTTCCCGTCGCGGGATGGTACAGGGTCAAGATACACGCGGCAACGCGATTGTTATCGACGCTTTTGTGCCTCTGGCGAACATGTTCGGGTACATTAACACTCTGCGTTCCATGTCCTCCGGTCGTGCGAACTTTACAATGCAGTTTGACCACTACGACGCGGTCCCGGCTGCAATCTCGAAAGAAATTCAGGAAAAGTTTGCCTGATCTGAAAATCACAGGTCAGCAACCTGACCAATATTATATGGAGACCTATCATGGGTAAGGAAAAGTTTGAACGCTCGAAACCACACGTTAACATTGGCACAATCGGCCACGTTGACCATGGTAAAACGACACTGACAGCTGCGATTACCAAATATTACGGCGATTTTCAGGACTACGCGGATATCGACGCGGCCCCTGAAGAAAAAGCGCGCGGGATCACCATCTCGACTGCACACGTCGAGTACGAGACAGAAACACGTCACTACGCC
>DFBD01000009.1:0-1210 GCA_002367255.1 Rhodobacterales bacterium UBA3089
CTTCGTCGCCGATCGGGGTTTCCAAGGAAATCGGCTCTTTGGCGATTTTCATGACCTTACGGACTTTTTCAAGCGGCATTTGCAGCTTGGCGGCCAGTTCTTCGGGGGTCGGCTCGCGGCCGATTTCGTGCAGCATCTGGCGACTGGTGCGGACCAGTTTGTTGATCGTTTCGATCATGTGGACCGGAATACGGATCGTGCGGGCCTGGTCGGCGATGGAGCGGGTGATCGCTTGGCGGATCCACCATGTTGCGTAGGTGCTGAATTTGTAACCACGGCGGTACTCGAATTTATCCACGGCTTTCATCAGGCCGATGTTGCCTTCCTGAATAAGATCGAGGAACTGCAAACCACGGTTGGTGTATTTCTTGGCAATAGAGATCACGAGGCGAAGGTTGGCTTCGACCATTTCCTTCTTGGCAGAGCGGGCTTCTTTCTCGCCCTTTTGAACCTGCTGCACAACGCGGCGGAATTCGGAGATGTCTACGCCGACGTATTGGCCAACCTCGGCCATTTCGCCACGGACTTCTTCGACTTGTTCTTTCATCTCGCCGGTCAGGCGATCCCAGCCACGGGTTTCTAATGCGGAGACGCGCTCCATCCAGTCCGGATCCAGCTCGGCGCCTTTGTATTCGTCGATGAATTCACGGCGGTTAATACGGGCTTTGTCGGAGAGTTTGACCATAGCGCTATCAAGGCTCATGATCTTGCGGTTGATGCCGTAAAGCTGGTCGACCAATGCCTCAATCCGGTTGTTATGAAGGTGCATGGAGTTCACCAGCACCACGATTTCGGTGCGCAGGCGTTGGTATTCGCGTTCCTGAACAAGCGTGAAGGTTTCGTCGGTGTTCAGAGCGGCGGCCATGCGGCCTTCCTGCATTTCGGCGAGGCGATCATAATCTGCGGCGATCTGGTCCAGCGTTTCAAGAACGACGGGTTTCAGCACGGCCTCCATCGCGGCGAGCGAGAGGTTTGCGGCTTCGTCTTCTTCATCGTCATCATCGTCATCTTGGGCGACGGGGTTTCCGTCGGCGTCCAGAACTTGCTCTTTTTCTTTTTTCTCGGCGGCGGGCGTTTCGGTTTTGGCGGTTTCGCCGACTTCTTCGTCCTCGTCTTCTTCCATCTGCTGGCCGAAGGTTGCGTCAAGATCGATCACATCGCGCAACATGATCTCTTCTTCCAGCAACTCCTCGCGCCAGATGGTGATCGC
>DFBD01000009.1:1262-6071 GCA_002367255.1 Rhodobacterales bacterium UBA3089
ATGGCGATTTCGCCTTCGCGCGACAGCAGTTCAACGGTGCCCATTTCACGCAAGTACATGCGGACGGGATCATCGGTGCGATCAAGGGTTTCGGTGGTGGCAGCAGCGGCGACAAGCTCGCGCGAAGTGGTCGCGCCGATTTCTTCGACTTCGGTGTCGGTGGCTTCGTCTTCGGGTTCTTCGCCTTCGATAATGTTGATGCCCATTTCTGACAGCATCGCCATAATATCTTCGATTTGATCAGAGGAAACCTGATCGGCAGGCATGAACTGGTTCAGTTCGTCATAGGTGATATAGCCGCGTGCTTTGGCCGCTGCGATCATTTTCTTGACCGCAGTTTGGCTCATATCGAGCATTGGGCCCGCGTTATCCTGTTGATCTTCACCAGTTTTCTGCTCGTTATCTTTAGCGGCCATGGGCTACTCCGTAAGTAGGTCAGCCGCGAATCACCGGGCCGAAAATTGGTTTGTAGGGAATTTCTACTTCGAATCACTGATTCGCAAGGGCAACTAGTGCTTTTTCTTTTCCCAAATCTTTTGATCTATCAGTTTTTGCAGGCTTTTAGATAACCCGCTTTCGTCATTTGCCCCCGCCGAATCGCCGCCAAGCGATTCGTGGGAAATCTTGTTTTGGGCCTCGCGGGCCTGTTGCAGGCGCCACGTCAGGCCTTCGTCCGCTACGCCGGTTATCTCTTCCTCGGCGTCTTTTATCTCCTCGACAATACCGAGGATCGCGGCGTGTTTTGCCAGTTCCTCGTGGATGGCTTGTGTGGCCAATTCAATGTCTGCACCGACTCGTAAATGGGGGTTGGCGCGGACTTGGCCGATGGACAGAAGTTTCGCTATTGGCTCGAAGCCGAGGATTGCCTGCATGCGGTCAATCATTTGTTCGCGTTGTTCTGCACCCGATTGATGTGGGGCCTCTGGCAAAGAGGACAAGAGGGCATCACGAATTTGTTGCAAATCCGGCGATAAAAAGTGGGCGCGGTCCAGTTTCGTTTCGAATTTTTCGGCCAGTTGCGGGTGATTTATGCAGCCCAGAAGGATGGCGCATTCGCGCACGCGGGCGTCCGTTTCAGGGCCGGCGTTTGACTGCGCCAGCATGGAGGATTTCGCGCTTGGCGTCGGGCCGCTTGGGGCACGGTTGCCCCATCGTTTGCTAGTTTGGCGTTGGGCGTTGCCTTGCCATGGTTTGTTGTCTTGGCGCGTGGGTGCGAACAGGGTTTGGCGACGCTCATTTATCGCCGCGCCGTAATGGCCGCGAAGGGTCGGGTCTTTGATCTGCTGGATTGCCTTGCGAAGGCTGGCATCAAGGGCTGTGCGGCGTTCGGGGCTGTCGAAGATTTTGCCTTCGGTTTCGCGTTGCCACAGCAGGTCCACCATCGGTTGGGCGGCGTCCAGCAACTTTTGCATGGCTTCGGCCCCTTGGGCGCGGATCAGGTCGTCGGGGTCCAGGCCTTCGGGCAGGATGCAGAACCTTAACGATTTCCCCGCCTCAAGCAGCGGCAGTGCGAGGTCGATCAGGCGGCGGGCAGCTTTGACACCTGCGGTATCGCCATCAAGGGCGATCACTGGTTCGGGACAAATACGCCAGATCATGGCCAGTTGATTTTCGGTGATTGCGGTCCCGAGGGGGGCGACGGCGTGGTCAAACCCCGCTTGTGCCAGCGCGATAACGTCCATGTAACCTTCGGCGACGATCAGGGCGCCCGCTTTGCCAGATGCCTCGCGCGCAGGGCCGTGGTTGTAAAGGCTGCGGCCTTTGTCAAACAACGGCGTCTCGTTCGAGTTCAGGTATTTGGCGCGGGCGTTCGGGTCCATTGCGCGGCCACCAAAGGCAATGCAGCGGCCCCGCGCGTCGCGGATCGGGAACATGATGCGGCCACGGAAACGGTCATAGGGTTTGCCGCCGTCATCCGGTTTGATGCAAAGGCCCGCCTCGATGATTTGTTCGGCGGGGATGTTTTTACCGCTTAAGGCCTCGAACAGGGCGGTGCGACCGTCTGGGGCGAAGCCGATTTCGAAGCGTTCCAGCGTGGATTCGGGCAGGCCGCGTTTTTCAATATACGCGCGGGCCTCGGCTGCTTTGGCCGAGTGCAGTTGCAGGCGGTAGAAAGCGACGGCGTGTTCCATAACATCGGCCAGCGTTTTGCGCGTGTCAGCGCGTTGCTGTTCTTGCGGGGTGGCTTTGGGCACGGGCATACCTGCCTCGCGCGCCAGAATCTCGACGGCCTCCATAAAGCCGACGTTTTCGGTTTCTTTAACGAAATCGATCGCGCCGCCTTTGGCATGGCAACCGAAACAGTAATAGAACCCCTTACGGTCATCGACATGGAAACTGGCGGTCTTTTCCTGATGGAACGGGCAAGGTGCCCACATGTCGCCTTTGGCGGGGTTGGATTTCTTGTTGTCCCACATGACTTTGCGTCCGACCACTTGGGCTATGGACGTGCGGTCGCGCAGATCGTTAAGGAATCCTTCAGAAATTTTCATGGAGTTATTTCTAAGACCTGACGAGGGGTGCCGTCTAGGTTCAGAATGTGGATGCGCTCGATCCCGCTGATGTCGGTGGTGACGACACCGATCCAGTTGATGCCTTGGGTAACGGCCTGCGCGGTTTGCCCTTCGGGCAGGGTGATTTGAGCGGGATATTCCAATGGCGTGGCCACTGGCCCCATGAACTTGATGACAAACAGCGCGACAATGGTTAGGAGACCCAATATCATTGTCGCAGTCAGAATCGTCACCAGTCGACGCAAAAAGCGCAGGTTGGCGGGTTCTGGTATTTCGTTCTTCACAGGAGTTGGTTCGCTCATGGCAGACCCTTTTGAAAATCCGTTGCGGCTGGAGCTGGGGCTAACCCCCGCTAACCGCCTTGATAAAGCTTTGGCAGCCGTTGTGCCAGAGGGCGTTACGCTTTCGCGCTCGCGATTGCAGAATTTGATTCTGGAAGGGGCGGTGCGGCTGGAAGGCGGCGCGGTTGTGACCGAGCCAAAATCCAAGGTTTCGGCGGGTCAGGTTTGGCTGATCGATATGCCCGAAGTGACGGATATCGCGGCATTGCCCGAGGATATTCCGCTTGATGTTGTGTTCGAGGACGAACACCTGATCGTGGTTAACAAACCTGCGGGAATGGTGGTGCATCCGGCACCAGGGTCGGAGACGGGGACGCTCGTTAACGCTTTGTTACATCATTGCGGCGATAGTCTTTCGGGAATCGGAGGGGCAAAACGACCGGGCATTGTGCATCGGATTGATAAAGACACGTCCGGTCTGTTGGTCGTGGCAAAATCGGACGAGGCGCATCAGGGGCTGGCGGCGATGTTTGCCGCCCACGATATGGACCGGCATTATCTGGCGCTGGTTTGGGGGGCACCTTCGGGGGCGGACCCTCGGCTGGCGGGCGTAAAGGGTGTTACGTTTGAAGCGGGCGGTGTGATCCGGATTTCGGGCAATATCGCACGGCACAAGCATGATCGTAAGCGTATGACGGTTGTGGTCGATGCAGGGCGGCATGCCATAACGCGGACGCGGGTGGTCGAGGCATTCGGGCCGTCTGAAAAGCCTGTGGCCGCGCTGACCGATTGTTGGCTGGAAACGGGGCGCACGCATCAAATCAGGGTGCATATGACATACGCAGGGCATGCGCTGGTTGGCGATCCGGTTTATGGCTCGCGGCGCGCTATCCCGAAGGGGGCGATATCCGGCGAGGCGGCGGATGAATTGCGCGGGTTTGGACGACAGGCATTACATGCGGCGACGCTGGGTTTTGTGCATCCGGTGACGGGAGAGGCGCTGGAATTCAAGGCACCACTGCCCGAGGACTTCGAGGCGGTAATGCGTGTGTTACGAAAAGGTTAATCTGCCCTTGAAAACGCTCAATGTTAACACCATATACATAGTCAGCGCGCACAAGTTAAGCGCCACTTGAGGAGAGTATTTTGAGCAATTATACCAAATTACCTGCACCATCACCTGAACAGGGTCTGTCGAATTATATGCGTGAAATCCGCAAGTTCCCTATGCTTGAGCCCGAGCAGGAATACATGCTGGCGAAAGCCTGGGTGGACCACGAGGACAGCGACGCGGCACACCAGTTGGTGACCTCGCACCTGCGCTTGGCGGCGAAAATCGCGATGGGGTATCGCGGGTACGGCTTGCCCACGGCCGAGGTGGTTTCGGAGGCCAACGTTGGCCTGATGCAGGCCGTTAAACGCTTCGATCCCGAGAAGGGTTTCCGTCTGGCGACCTATGCGATGTGGTGGATTCGGGCCAGCATTCAGGAATATGTGCTGCGGTCTTGGTCTTTGGTCAAGATGGGTACGACGTCCGCGCAAAAGAAACTGTTTTTCAACCTTCGCAAGGCCAAAAACAAGATTGGTGCGTTGGAAGAAGGGGACTTACGCCCTGAAAATGTCGCCGAGATTGCAAAGCAATTGAACGTGACGGAAAAGGAAGTGATCTCGATGAATCGCCGCATGGGTGGTGGCGATGCAAGCCTGAACGCGCAGGTGAAAACCGACGGCGAGGGGGCTGCGGAATGGCAGGACTGGCTTGAGGATGAAGACGCGGATCAGGCGGCGGACTACGCCGAAAAGGACGAGCTGGAACAACGCCGTGAATTGCTGGTGGCCGCGATGGCCGACCTGAACGAGCGGGAGCAGCATATCCTGACGGAACGCCGTTTGTCCGAGGAACCCAAGACGCTGGAACAGCTAAGCGGTGTCTATGATGTCAGCCGCGAACGCATCCGCCAGATCGAGGTGCGGGCGTTTGAAAAGCTGCAAAAGAAGATGCGCGAATTGGCGGC
>DFBD01000009.1:6118-7724 GCA_002367255.1 Rhodobacterales bacterium UBA3089
GCATAATGGCCTTTTGAATTTTCAGGAGGCCATTTTTTGATTCTAGAAGATATTGACCGCAAACAAACCAAAGCTGAACGCGTGGCAGAACATGAACTGGAAGAGAGCCTTCATCGTGTTCGCATGTTCCGGCATAGAACTGATCTGATGGTCCAAAAACTTTACCACGACGAGTTTCCCAAGGACTGGCATTCGATCGAGGACAAATACCCCGAGCGCCCGAAACGCACCCGCATCACGGCGCGATTTGACGAGGATGTCGTGAAGTTTTTCAAGCGCAGCGGCGCGGGCTATCAGGCGAAAATGAACGAGGTGTTAAGGGCGTACATGTTCGCGCGGGTGGCGAAATATGTAGAGGCGAATGCGGATAGGGACCGGCATGGGGAGTTGTTTTGATTTGAGGTGGTGGATGGTGCGCGGGGGCCGCACACCCTACGGCTTGAACATCCCGAACGTGTGAAATTGGCGAAAGGTAGGGTGTGCGGCCCCCGCGCACCGTTGACCCCGTGCATCCAAATCCTCACCCTAGCATTCCGGTGGGCGCACGACCGCCAGTTATAATGGGGAAACTTGATATCAACACAAAAGCGCCGCTTCCGATCATGAAAATCATTGCCAGCAAGCGGCGCCACCTTTGGTTTTGAACATTGGCCCAAATCCGGCTGGCGAACACAAATGTTGCAAAGGATGCGAAGAATATTATGAATACATTTCGTAGCCCTTTGGAGCGAATTTCCGCCAGCGTCTCGAACCACTCGGTTCCATGTTCGATCATGTATTCATGCGGATCAGGGCGCCAATTTAGGAAGTAGAATATAAGGATAGCATAGCCCAAAAACAGTGCCAGATGCCATTTATCGACAAACTTCAGCATCTCCGATCCCTGTGTTTACCTCGTAAACTTCTTATACTTCATCCGCGTCGGGTTAACCGACTCTGGCCCCAAGCGGCGGACTTTGTCGGCTTCGTAGTCCTCGAAGTTGCCCTCGAACCATTCGACGTGGCTGTCGCCCTCGAAAGCCAGCATGTGGGTACATAGGCGATCGAGGAAGAAGCGGTCGTGCGAGATGATTACGGCGCAGCCGGCGAAGTCGGTTAGGGCGTCCTCCAATGCGCGCAGCGTCTCGACGTCGAGGTCGTTTGTTGGCTCGTCGAGCAGCAGGACGTTGCCGCCGGAACGCAGCAGTTTGGCCAGATGCACGCGGTTGCGTTCGCCGCCTGACAGCATGCCGATTTTTTTCTGCTGGTCGCCGCCTTTGAAGTTGAACGCGCTGACATACGCGCGGGAGTTCATTTCCGCGTCGCCCAGTTTGATGATGTCGAGCCCGTCAGAGACCTCGTCCCAGACGGTTTTGCCATCGGCCAGCGCGTCACGCGATTGGTCGACGTAGGAAAGTTGCACGGTGTCGCCGAAGGTGACCTCGCCGCTGTCGGGCTTTTCCTGTCCCGTCAGCATTTTGAACAGGGTCGATTTACCCGCGCCGTTGGGGCCGATCACGCCGACGATGCCGCCTGGTGGCAGGCTGAAGGACAGGTCGTCGATCAACAGGTTCTCTCCGAAGGCTTTGGAGATGTTCTCGACCTCGATCACCTTGTTGCCAAGGCG
>DFBD01000009.1:7741-15842 GCA_002367255.1 Rhodobacterales bacterium UBA3089
GGGCCGTTGGGGATGATGATCTGGGCGCGGCCCATTTTCTCGCGTTCGGACTCGTTGGCTTTTTCGTTATAGGAATTGATACGGGCCTTGGATTTGGCTTGCCGCGCTTTGGGCGACTGGCGCATCCATTCCAGCTCGCGCTCCAGTGTTTTTTGCTTGGACTTGTCTTCGCGGGCCTCCTGTTCGAGGCGTTTTGCCTTCTGTTCCAGCCATGCGGAATAGTTGCCCTCGTAAGGGATGCCGCGACCACGATCGAGTTCCAGAATCCAGCTTGTGATGTCATCAAGGAAATAGCGGTCGTGGGTGACGCAGAGAATTGTACCTTTGTATTCAATAAGATGCTGTTGAAGCCAAGCGATGGTTTCGGCGTCCAGATGGTTGGTCGGTTCGTCCAGCAGCAGCATGTCGGGCGCTTCGAGCAACAATTTGCACAGAGCGACACGGCGCAGTTCGCCACCCGAAAGAGTTTTTATGTCGGCGTCGTCGGGGGGGCAGCGCAGGGCCTCCATTGCGACGTCGATCTGGCTGTCGAGATCCCAGAGGTTTTCCGCGTCGATGGCATCTTGAAGGGTGGTCATTTCTTCCATCAGTTCGTCGGTGTAATTATCGGCGAGCTCCATGGCGATGGTGTTAAAGCGGTCAACCTTGGCCTTCTTTTCAGCGACGCCGAGCATGACATTTTCGCGAACGCTTCGAGTTTCGTCCAGCTTGGGTTCCTGTGGCAGATAGCCGACTTTGGCACCCTTGGCGGCCCAGGCCTCGCCGGTGAAATCCTTGTCCATACCGGCCATGATTTTCATCAGCGTCGATTTACCGGCACCGTTGTTACCGACCACACCGATTTTTACGCCGGGTAGGAAGGAAAGGTGGATATCCTCGAACAATTTCTTGCCGCCGGGGTAGGTCTTGGAGACCCCTTCCATATGGTAAACGTATTGATAAGAAGCCATGGTGCCACCCTTTGAGTAAATTCGTTTGGGGCGTTTTATCCAAACGCGCGGGGCGGGGCAATGCATAAGCGTTGACAGGGGCGAAATGTGGAGGGAAAAGGGGAACATGTTAGGATTTCCGAAAGCTTCTGATGGTATGCGGGTCGGCGTGTTGGGGGGATCGTTTGATCCGCCGCATGCGGGGCATGTGCATATTACGCGTCAGGCGTTGCGTCGTTTCGGGCTGGATCGGGTTTGGTGGCTGGTTAGTCCGGGCAATCCGTTGAAGGTGAACGGGCCTGCGCCGATGGAGCGGCGGTTGGCGGCGTGTCGGGAAATTATGCAGCACCCGAAGGTCGAGGTGACGGATATTGAAGTGCAGTTGGGTACGCGGTTTACGGCGGATACGATTAAGAAGTTGCAGGATATTTATCCGAATGTGAATTTCGTCTGGCTGATGGGCGCTGATAATCTGGCGAGTGTTCATAAATGGGATCGCTGGGAATGGATTTTCGAGAATGTGCCGATTGGCGTGACCTCGCGGCCCGGGGAATATCTTAAGGCGGCGGGGTCGAAGGCGGCACGAAAATATGCGTCAGACCGGATGCCTGCGTCCGGTGCGAAACTTTTGCCATTTCAAAAGCCGCCCGCATGGTGTCTGTTGGACGGACCAGTTGTTGATATTTCTTCTACCGAAATTCGTGAAAACGGAGATTGGGCAAAATAGTGATTATTTATGGACCGTAGACATTTTCTTGCGTCGGTTGCGGCACTACCGAGTTTGGCATGGGCGAGCCCGCCAAGCACGGCGACGCGACCGGTTTTACGTAACGCGGCGAATTTACAACGGGTGGCGTTATCTTCGGCGCGGCTGTTGGACCCGGCGTTGTCGAGCATTACGGGATATGCGTTGTTTGATGTGGATACGGGCGAGGTGCTCGATTCCTATCAGCCGAATTTGGCGTTACCGCCTGCCTCGGTCAGTAAGGCGATTACGGCGATCTATGCGCGGCATATTCTGGGGCCGGATTACCGGTTTGTGACACGACTTTTTGCGACGGGGCCGACGGTGGATGGCATCGTTCAGGGCGATGTGTATCTGGTTGGTGGCGGTGATCCGGCGCTGGATACGGACGAGTTGGCAGAGCTGGCGGCGGCGGCAGTTTCGGCCGGTGTTCGCGGCGTTAAGGGGCGGTTTTTTGTTGATGGGTCGGCTTTGCCGAACATCAGCCAGATTGACCCGAGTCAGCCGGATTATCTGGGGTATAACCCCTCTATTACCGGTTTGAATTTGAATTTCAACCGCGTCTATTTCGAATGGAAACAGACCGCTGCCGGATATGATTTGTCGCTGGATGCACGCGGTGTGCGGAACAAGCCGCTAGTTCGGTGGATGGATATTCGTGCCGAAAATCGAGGCGCGCCGGTGTTCGAATATGCAATGGAGAACGGGCATGACCGCTGGTCTGTGGCGCAATCGGCGTTGGGTAACGGCGGCGGGCGCTGGTTGCCTGTGCGCCAGCCAGCGGATTATGTGGGCGAAGTTTTCAGGACTTTGGCGGCGGCTGCGGGCATGCGGTTACCTGCGCACAAGCATGGTAAAGTGCCTTCACAGGCGATTGAAATTGTGCGGTTTCAGAGCAATCACATGGATGAGGTTTTGCGTTGGATGTTGAAGTATTCCAACAACTTAACGGCGGAATGCATCGGATTGACGGCATCGCAAAAATTGGGGGACCGTCCTTTGTCGTTACGAAATTCGGCGGGGTCGATGGGGCGATGGGCGCAGGCGAATCTGGGTGTTTCGGGGTTGGATTTTCGAAATCATTCCGGTTTGACGGACCGCTCGCGGGTGAGTGCGGCGCAGATGGCGGGGATGCTGACGCATTCGAGAAGTCAGGCAGGGTTGAGCGGGATTTTGAAGGCGTTCAATTTGGTGGACCACAACGGAAATTCACTGAATGTAGGCGACGTGCAGGTAAGCGCCAAAACCGGGACATTGAATTTTACGCGCGGGTTGGCGGGCTATCTGGAAAAGGGGGGGCGAAAGTACAGTTTTGCGATTTTATCGGCGGATTTGGCGGCGCGCGCAAACATTCCATTGGCCGAGCGTGAACGCCCGCGCGGGGCGAAAACCTGGGGCGGGAAGGCCAAGCGGCAGGAACAAGCGCTGCTGCGGCATTGGCTGGAGGTGGTTTCCTAGGGGCTGACGGCGATCGCGCCACCCGCGAAACGCTCGATCTTTCGGGTGACTTCCAGATCTAGAAGGGCTGACATGACATCTTGGGCAGGGCGTAATGTTTGACGCACGAGGATGTCTTCTTGCACGGGCGCGGGCCCGATTAACGACATTAATGTTCTGGTAAGGGTTTTGTCCGGCCGTTTTGCCTTTGGGCGCGTGACGGGGATTTTCGGCGGGGCTTGCGGAGGGGTTGCAAGGGCCTCGACAATATCGGCGGCGGAGCGCACAAGTGTAGCGCCGTCACGGATCAGCATGTTGCATCCAGCGGCGCGTCCGTCCATCGGATTGCCGGGGACGGCCATGACCTCGCGGCCCTGATCCAGAGCGTTTTTCGCGGTGATAAGGCTGCCGGATTTACTTGCGCCTTCCACGACTAAAACGGCTTGGGCGAGGCCGGATATGATGCGGTTTCGGCGTGGAAAATGGCGGGCTTGTGGTTGCAGGCCGATGGGCATTTCGGAAACTCGCAGGCCGGTTTCCAAAATGTCTTGTGCTAGCTTATTGTTTTCTTTGGGGTAAATGGTGTCTACCCCCCCTGCGAGAACGGCGATAGTGCCGCCGTTTAACGCGGCCTTGTGGGCTTCGGTGTCGATGCCACGGGCGAGGCCGGAAACGATTACATACCCCTCGGCTGACAGGTCTTTGGATAGGTTAGCCGCCATCCTTCGGCCAAGGGACGATGAATTTCGCGCCCCTACGAAGGCGACGCTGGTGCGAAAAGCGATTGACGGGTCGCCGAGGGCCCATAGGATGGCGGGTGGGTCTTGGATGGTTGCCAATCTTGGTGGATAGTTTGCGGCCCCGAGGAACAGCAGTTCGGCACCTACAGCTTGGCCGGATGCGTACTCGATTTCAGCGGATTCGCGGGACATTGGCTGGTAGTCAGCGACGCCTGATGCGGCTGCGATGCGTGGTAAAGCATCTAGCGCGGCGGCGACGCTGCCATGTTCGCGGACCATCCGTATAAAGGTGACGGGGCCAACGCGACGCGACCTGTAAAGGCGCAGCCAGTCGAGCTTGTCGGTATGGCTAATGGGTAGGGCTGCATGCGGAATTTTGGCGGAGCGGAGGGGGATCGCGGACATGGTTTACCTTTCTGATTCCCCCCATGGTGTTCGAATTTGGTTAAGCGATAGTTAATAGGCTTCGGGGGATGGAATGTTCAGGTTTTATGCGTAAGCTGCGGGAAACCCGAAGCAGGAGCGATCATGGAAAAACCTAGAGTGTTGTTGACCCGTAAGTGGCCAGAAAGCGTGGAGAAAGCGGCAGCGGAGCTGTTCGATGTGACGTATAATCCAGACGATCGACCAATGACGCAAAGCGAGATGCGGTCGGCGCTGGAAAGCTATGACGCGGTGCTGGCGACGGTGACGGATGACGTAAAAGAAGGGACGTTTACGAATTTGAAACCTATGGCGCGGATACTCGCGAATTATGGGGTTGGTTTCAGCCATATCGACATTGAAGGAGCGCGCGCGGCAGGGATAACGGTTACGAATACACCGGATGTTTTGAACGATTGCACAGCTGATCTGGCTATGACGTTGCTGATGATGGCAGCGCGTCGTGCAGGGGAAGGTGAGCGCGAAGTTCGGGCTGGAAAATGGACGGGATGGCGGCCGACCCATATGGTTGGCACGAGCGTTACAGGCAAAACGCTGGGGATTATCGGGTTTGGACGCATCGGGCAGGCGATGGCGCGACGGGCGCATTTCGGGTTCGGGATGAAGGTATTAGTGCAAAGCCGATCACCAGTTGATCCGGCGGTTTTGGGTGAAACCGGTGCTGTGCAGGTCGCGACGGTTGAGGATTTGCTGCCGCAATGTGATTTTATTTCGCTGCATTGCCCGGGCGGGGCCGTGAACAAGCATCTGATTGATGCGCGGCGGCTGGATTTGATGAAGCCCACGGCAATTCTGGTGAATACAGCGCGGGGTGAAGTCGTTGACGAGGCCGCGTTGGTCGATGCGTTGAAAAACGGTGTAATTGCTGGTGCGGGGTTGGATGTTTTCGAAGCGGAGCCTAGCATTCACCCCGGGCTATTGGAGTGTGAAAATGCTGTATTATTGCCGCATATGGGGTCTTCCACACGTGAAACACGGGTTGGAATGGGGATGCGGGCGCTGAAAAACATCCAGCAGTTTTTCGACGGGGCCGAGCCGGATGACAAGGTGAATTAACCTATTCGAGGCAAATACCCTGAAGGGCGACCCAGTCTTGATCTCGTAGTAGCGGCTGATCGGCAGAAAAGAACGCGACGGCTTCGCCGGTTTGAGGTTCATCAGTTATGCTTTGCGCAGCTTTAGCAAGGCGTTCGCCAGACAGTTTTCCGGAGGTGATATAACCGAATAACTCGCGCGGTGAACTGGCGTTAAACAATTGCGTCAGGGTCGCTTCGCTTTTGGCGGCTAGTGCGGTGGTTAGCGCGGCCAATTCGGTTGGCGACTGCATTGATTGCAAGGTGCTGCTGCTAATCACGACGACTCCGCCGGGGAAAACGCTGGCGGGCGGGCGGTTTCGAACAATTACAAGTAAAGTACGACCATCAGGAAATACGCGAGACTGAAATAGTTCGCGGGCGACATCGGAGCGAGGTTCCCGACATATGTCCGTATTGAGCGTCGCAAGCATGTCGGTCCCCAGCTTTCGCGCACTCTCGGGGCCTGTCATACGAACCGCTTGCCCTCTTAATACGGATGGGGCCATGTAGAACATCGCGGCGAATGTGGCTACGAGAAATGCGAACAAAAACCAGCGAAACCAAGGCTTTTTGTGATCTATAGTTGCTGCGGCGCGTGAAACTTTTGCAATGGCTTCGACCATCTCGGAATCGTCGATTTCCAGAGTTTCGAACCCCTCGGTGTCGGGGGTGTAGACGGCCTTGGTTCCGCTTAGGGACAATAGGGATGTTGCTGCCATGGCCCAGTGGCATAGCGGGTTTTCATCGAGATCCGCCAGCACCAATGTGGCGTTCCCAAAAGATACGACGACCTCGCGAGGAGGCTGATCGGGATTTTCCCGCCACTGGCCCAAAGCCTCTAGGCGGGTGTATTTATCTATGGCTGTCATTCAATAAATGCCTGTAAAATTTCGCTACTCATACGGGGAACTATGGGCCTTTGGCAATGTTACTGCGGAAGTTGATAACCTTGTTCGTTAAGTATTTTGCGAAGCTCCAGCTTGGATATTTTTCCGGTAGCTGTGTGCGGTATTTCGTCCATGAAGATGACGTCGTCGGGGATTTGCCATTTGGCGAAACTCTGTGCGACGAGGTTCAAGATTTCTTGTGGATCAGGCTTCGTGTCCGGCATCGCCACGATGACGAGGATGGGGCGTTCGTCCCATTTTGGGTGAGGGATGCCGATCGCGGCGGCCTCGGCAACGTCGGCGTGGGCGACGGCGGCATTTTCCAGCGAGATCGACGAAATCCACTCGCCGCCCGATTTTATCACGTCTTTCGAGCGGTCCGTAATGCGGACATAGCCGTTTTCATCCATCGTGGCGACGTCACCTGTGTCGAACCAACCGTCTTTATCGACGGCGTCTTTGTCCTGCTTAAAATACCGCTGCACCACAGCAGCCCCTTTCGCCCAGAGCTTTCCGGGGGTGTTGCCATCCCATGGTAATTCGACACCTGCGTCATCGGTAATTTGTAGATCAACTGTAAAAGGCGGGTGGCCTGTTGTGCCTTGCGCGTCGAGGCGGCCGGCACCGTCGAGCGCGGTTACTTCGGGTTTGAAAGTGCAAACGGTACCGAGTGGGGACGTTTCTGTCATGCCCCATGCATGCAAAACCTGAACGTCGTAATCGTTCTGGAAGGCCTCAATCACGGCGCGTGGGCAGGATGCGCCGCCGATAACTACGCGCTGCAATGATGGGAGGGTCAGATTGTTGGTTTGCAAATGTTGCAGCATCAGCATCCAGATTGTCGGGACGGCGGCGGTGAATGTGACACCAAATTCGAGCATCTCGTACAGGCCTTCGGATGTCATGTCGCGACCCGGCATGACCATGCTGGCACCGACCAACGGGGCGGTGTATCCGATGGACCATCCGTTGGCGTGAAATAAGGGAACTACGGGCATGACTGTATCATTCGAGGACAACCCGAGCATGTCTGGTGTCGAACTGGCCATTGCATGCAAAGTGTTCGATCTGTGGGTGTAAACCACCCCTTTTGGGTCACCAGTTGTTCCAGAAGTGTAACAAATTCCACATGGGGCGGTCTCTTCTACGGCCACCCAATCGAAGTTACCATCCTGTTTTTCTAGTAATTCCTCATAGCAGACCAGATCTGGGATAGAGCTTTCGGGCATGTGCGCGCGGTCTGTCATAACGATGATTTTTTCGACGGTTTCCAGTCTGTCCCAGATATTCTCGATGATCGGAACAAGGTCGAAATCTATCAGCAAGAAGCGATCTTCGGCGTGGTTGATGATGTAGACGAGCTGGTCTGCGAACAGGCGCGGGTTTAGCGTATGGTTCACAGCGCCTGCACCGGGCACGCCGTACCAGACTTCGAAATGTCGCGCGGTATTCCAGGCCATCACACCGATGGTATCGCCGGTTTGGATTCCCATCGATACAAGCGCCTGAGACAGTTTTTTTGCTTGTCTCTGGATGTTCGACCAATTGGTTTGCGTGATTGGGCCTTCAATTGAACGGCTGATGACTTTGCGGTTCGGATGGTATTTCGCGGCGTGATCTAGGATTTTACCTACTGTAAGGGGAAATTCCTGCATAACTACGGTCATATACACGGCTCCTGTGGTGCTTTGGTGAACTGCACAGAAGACTAGCATCGGTTTTATGTTAGGGAAAGGCATTCCCCCACAGAAGCGGGGGAATGCGTTGGCTTAGTTGTTGTTGGTGTTTTCCATGGTCGAGTGATCCATTGTGGAATGATCCATGTTCATGTTCATGTTCATGT